>JBJMQN010000544.1:0-10014 GCA_045802665.1 Myxococcaceae bacterium
ACTCCGAGCGCGCAGCCAACACCGCCGCTGATGGAAGCGGCGCCGGAACCGGAAGCTGCCGCGGAGCCCGACGCAGCGCCGGCGTTCGACGATGCACCGGCGCCCTCCGTCGAGCTGCCGCCCGAACGTCCAGCTCCGATTCCGCTCACTCTCGGCACGCCCCCGGAGCCCACCGCTGACGCCGACGGCGACGGGTTCAAGATCTACTCGCCGGAGCCGAAGCGCAGCTATGGCTGGGTGTTCGCCGTGGTCATGCTCGCGGTGCTCGGTGTCGCGGGGTACGTCGGCGCGAAGGAGTGGCAGCGTCGCAAGGCGCAGATTCCCACCGACGTCCAGGCGCGACTGCTCTCCGCGCAGACGCTGCTCCGAGCGGACGATCTCAATTCGCTGAACCGCGCCGCGACCGAGTTCGACTCCATCGCCAACGCCTATCCCTCCTGGCGCGAGCCGCGCGCGTGGCAGGCGATCTCGCTCGCGTTCGAGCTGGATGACACGAACCTTCAGCTCGCGCTGCTTCGAACCCAGGCGCTCTCGCTCAACGCGCGCATCGCGAAGCTGGAGGACGACAAGGCGCCGGCGGATTGGCAGATCCGCGTGAACGCGATGCAGGACGAAGTCGCCGCGATCAAGCAGAAGAGTCAGCCGCTCACTGACAGCGCGTCGAAGCTCAGCCAGCAGCTCAGCTCCGTCGTCGACGCCGCCGTGGAGCACACCTCCGAGCAGAGCAAAGAGGACCAGCTCGCGGTCGCTCGGGCTCGGGTGCTGGTCACGGCGATCAACGGGCTGCCGATCAACGACGCGCTCCAGACGTACCGTGATCAGGGCGGGGCGAACGGTTGGGATGCGATCGCTAAGTCCGAGCTCGCGCTCAACCGCAAGGATCCGGAGCCGTCGCAGACGAACGCCGCGCTCGCCTCGATGCAGTCGCTCCGCCAGTCGGACAGCACGTTCATCCGCACCCACGTCCTCGCCGCTCGGCTCGCAGCGGCCGCGGCCCAACAGGACGTCGCACAGGCCGCGGCCGAGACCGCCATCGCGCTCAATCCAGAGCACCAGGTCGCCCGTGTGCTGTTGAACACCCTGCAGCCTCAGGGCAGCGCACAACCGTGACCGCGCGGGGCTGACAATTCTTCAGCCTTTGCAGCGCAGCGCGTCTCAACCCCCCGGACTCCCGACCCGCGGCGCCCGGCACCTGCCTTGCTATCCCATCCCCCGTCTTTGAAAGGGGAAGGGCGAGGTCGATGGCGAAGCTGTTCTTCTGGGCGGCGGCCCTGTTGCTGCTGCACACGTATTTCTTCTACCCAATCATCCTGTTCATTCTGGATGGCCTCGAACAGGCAGTGGCGAACCTCCGGTTCATCAAGACCGGCAGGGAACGGCGCCGCCCACGGGGGGACGCTCAACTTCCCAGGGTGAGCCTCGTCGTCGCCGCGTACAACGAGGCGTCCTGCATCGACGAGAAGATCCAGAACAGTCTGCAGCTCGACTATCCAGCTGACCGTTTCGAGCTGGTCATCGGCAGCGACGGCTCCAGCGACGGCACGAACGAGAAGGTCCTCGCGAAGACCGACAAGCGGGTCCGGCTCTCCGCGGCTGAGCGCGCCGGCAAGACGTCGGTGCTGAACCGCTGCATCCCGTCCGCGAACGGCGACATCATCATCCTCTCGGACGCGAACACGATGATCGACGCGGCCGCGGTGAAGCGGCTCGTGCGGCACTTCTCGGATCCGGAAGTGGGCGCGGTGTGCGGCAAGCTCAAGCTCTACAACAAGGAGCTGCACGACTACGAAGAGAGCGCGTACTGGACGTACGAGTCCCTCATCAAGTTCTACGAGGGAAAGAAGGGCGCGGTGATGGGCGCGAACGGCGGCCTCTACGCGATTCGCCGAAGGCTCTTCCAGTCGTTGCCTGCCTCCACGATCGTCGACGACTTCGTGATCCCGCTGCGGATCATGGAGCAGGGCTACAAGGTCGAGTACGACCCCGAGGCCGTCGCGTTCGAGGAGACGACCGAGGACTACGACAAGGAGTTCGGCCGGCGCGCCCGGATCGCGGCGGGGAACTTCCAGTCGCTGCGGATGGTGCCGGGTCTGCTTTCGCCTTCGGCTGGCTTTCCGGCGTTCGCGTTCTGGTCGCACAAGCTGCTGCGGTGGTGCGCGCCCGCGCTGATGGCGCTCGCGTTCGCGGCGAACATGTTCCTCGTGCAGCAGAGCATCCTGTACGTGCTCAGCTTCACGGCGCAGTGCCTCTTCTACGGGCTCGCGCTCGCGGGGCGGCAGAACGCGTTCACCGGATCGCTCAAGCGCGCATCCTCCATCGCGTACTACTTCGTGACGATGAACGCGGCGATGGCGGTGGGCTTCTGGCGCTTCGTGCGGAACAGCCAGCGCGCGGCGTGGGATCGCACCGCTCGGGCGTAGGACGGCGATCGCGATAGAGCTGAGGCCGCCCGGCGTTCGAGGCGGCCTTTTCTATTTCTGCGACACGGAGGCCGACGGCAACAGGCTCCCGTACGCGGAGAACAGCTGTCCGGTCAGGACTTCGCGCGAGCCCGGCGCGGCGGCCTTCAGCAGATCGTTGAGCACCTGCCCGGTGGCGGGATCCTTCCGCAGATCCTTCCGAGCGAGGTTCATCCGGTACCGCACCACGCCGCGCTTCACGCGGTGAATCACCAGCACCGTGCCGTCCTCGAGCGACTCCTCCACCACGCCGATGTGCGTGAGCCCGTCGTTCATCCGGCCGTCGCGGTTCTGATCGTACGTCTCGTGAAAGAACACCAGATCGCCGGGGAGGGGATGGCCGCTGTCGAACACCTGTCCGTGCCGCTGCGCGTACCGGTAGATCGCCGTGACCGCGTTGTCGCCGGGCTTCGCGTCCAGGGTCAGCTTCACGCCGAGCTGCTCATAGAGCGCGGTGACGAGGCCCGTGCAGTCGTCCGGGTAGCGCTTCCCGTCGACCTTGATCGCGCTCTTGCCCAAAAGCGACTTCGCCAGCGAGACGATCTCCTCGCGCCCGCCTTTGAGGGACACGGTGGAGCTCGCGACCGGCTCTTCATTCGGCAAAGAGCGCGCGTACGCCGGAGCACCGAACGGCCGCAGGTGACCTCGAGCGATGGTGCTGTGCGCGCCCAGCGGCACTCCCGTCGCGCAGCCGGTGACGACGAAAAGCATTGCCACAGGAGCGAGCGAACGGTTCACGCCAGAGATGCTGACACGCACCCACATCGGGTCAAAAAAGCCGCCGGGCCTGCTGCTCACTGCTAGTTTCCGTCGCTCCTTTGCGCCGTTTTCTCTTCGTCACCCTCTGTCTCTTCGCGGCCTGCGGTCCTCGCGCGTATCAAAAGGCGCAAACGACCGACACGATCGACGCGTACCGCGAGTTCCTCCGCGACAACCCGAAGGACGAGAACGTCGAGGCCGCGCGCGTGCGGCTCGCCGAGCTGGAATTCGAAGAGGCGAAGAAGGTCCACACGCCGCTCGCCTACAAGCGCTTCATCGAGGAGTTCCCGGACACCTCTCAGGCGCGGGCCGCGCAGTCGCTGCTCGAGGCGCTGCGCTTCAACGCCGCGATGGAGAAGGCCACCGTCGAGTCGTTGCGGCAGTTCCTCGCGGATCATCCGGATGGGGCGCACGCGGAGGACGCTCGGAAGAAGCTGGGGGAGCTGGAGCTGAAGCAGGCGCAGCAGTCCAGTGATCGGCGGACGCTGGAGGAGATCGCTCGGGCGTATCCGGACGATCCGCGCGGCGCCGAAGCTCGCAACCGGCTGGACGCGCAGCGCTTTCAGGAGGCGAAGGCTTCGGGAGCCGACGCGCTCTACAGCTACCTCGCTGATTTTCCGGCGGGCGCATATCGCGAGGAGGCCCAGACGGAGCTCCTCTCGTACAAGCTGCAGGGCCTGTTCTTCTCGCACCTCGTGGACCAGGCCCGCGCGGAGCTGGAGCGCAACCCGCTCGCGGAGAAGATCCCGGACGCGAAGGCACGGCTGCAGGCGGCGGAAGAAGAGCGCGCGCTCATCGACAGCCGAGATCCGAAGATCGCCAACGCGTTCGCGGAGCACTATCTGCGCGGGATCGACGATCTGGAGAAGTCGCTCGGCGCGCCGGATCCGTTGGATCGCTGGCAGGCAGCGGCGGAGCTCGGCCAGCACGTGTCTGTCGCCGTGATCGATCCGCTGCTCAACGTCGTTCGCGCGGGACGAAATCCGCTCTTCCGCCACCGGGCGTTCGAGAGCCTGCGGGAGATCATCCACGCGCTGCCGCCTTCGATTGCTCAGTACGAGCTCGCGACGCGGCTCAACGCTCTGCGCGCGAACGCGGTGACGCCGGAGACGGAGCTGGTGATCGCGGTCCTGCTCGATCTGTCGGGCAATCTGGAAGCCGCCGCCGCCGAGTACCAGAAGTCGTACCTGCCGGACGCGCCGGATCCCGTGGTGCTGATGCGCTGGATCGAGATCCGCGAGCAGCGCAAGCAGTGGTTCAGCGCGGCGGTGGCGGCGAGGCAGCTCGCGCTCTGGGCGGAGTCGGTGATCAACGACGCTCAGCTCGTGGGCGGCGAGTCCTTGCCGGTGTCGCTGGCGCGGGAGCTCTGTGCCGCGGCGGAGGGCGCCCGGATCGCGAACGAGACGATCGCCAACGCGCGCGGACAGAAGACCGAGTTCCCCGAAGATCTCCTCCAGTTCGAGCTCAAGGCGAAGGATGTCTCGAAGCTCGCCGAGGCGCGGCTCAAGGACACCGAGCTCAAGCTGCACACGCAGGATCGCAACGCGCGGAGCTGCCGCGATCACCAGATCAACGAACGCCTCGCCGCCTCGGAGCTCGAACGGCTCGCGGCAGTGAAGGCAATCGCTGACAAGCCGCCGAAGAACGCGCGGCAGATTCTGGACCTCGTTCAGCGCCGGGACCCGTCGCCGAAGGTCCGCGCGCAGGCTCAAACGCTGCTCGCTGCATTGAAAATGTAAACTCCGTTACCGAACCCGGCTCCCAAGGGCTGGAAACTTCGATTCTTGTTAGGCGATAATCCTTCAGCGTCGTTCGCCCCGAGGTCCCGCACAATGTCGATCCACACGGTGAAGTCTGGTGAATGCCTCTGGAACATCGCTCGCCGAAACGGCGTGTCGCTCCAGGCGCTGATCGCGGCGAACCCGCAGATCAAGAACCCGGATCTCATTCACCCCGGTGAGTCGGTGAAGGTCCCGGGCGACAGCGGCGGCACGGCTTCCACGGGCGGGTCCACCGCCCCGAGCTCCGGGTCGAACACGCACAAGGGCGGGCTGTCCGGCCTCGTCGATCACGCGAAGGACGTGTTCACCGGCGCCGTGGGCAAGCTCACGGGCTCCGTGAAGGACAAGATGGCGAAGGCGCTCTCGATCGCGAAGTCGCAGGTCGGCACGCTGGAGTCCGGCTGGAACGCGGGCGCGATCACCAAGTACACCGGCGGCAAGACGGGCTGGCCGTGGTGCGCGAAGTTCTTCTCGTGGGTCTACCGCAACGCCGGCATGCCGCTCCCCGGCGGCGATCAGTGGGGCGTCGCGGGCATCAAGTCGATCATCCAGCGCATGGGGCAGTGGAAGAGCCCGTCGTCGCTCGAGCCCGGAATGGCCGTCACGTTCAAGGGCTTCAGCCATGTCGAGATGATCGCGAAGCCGGTCATGCAGGGCGGCCACCTCGTGGGCTACATGACGTACGGCGGCAACACCTCCGTGCCGGGCACCGGCCGCGAGGGCGTGGCGTACAAGTTCCGCTCACTCTCGATCATCGAGGGCGGCGGCTACCCGGTTCACACGTAGCGCTCTGCGCGTGAGCGACAAAGGGCTCGGACGCATTCCGCGTTCGGGCCTTTTTCATTTCTGCCCGCTCGCTCGCCAGCTCTCGCATCGGATTTGCGCGTTCGCGCCGCCGCTCCCAACTTTTCATGCATGAAGGTGCTCGCATTCGCGGCGTCGTTGAGGCGTGGGTCCTGGAACCGGAAGCTCGTCGAGCTGGGCGCGCGGATCGCGAAGGCGGCGGGCGCGGAAGTGGAGCTCGTCGACTTCCACGAGTTCGACATGCCGCCGTATGACGCGGATCTCGACGGCAAAGAAGGGCCGCCGCACGGAACGCTCGCGCTGCGCACGCGGCTGGATGTGAGCGAAGCGGTCCTCATCGCGACACCCGAATACAACTATTCGATCGCGGGGCTGCTCAAGAACGCGATCGACTGGGTCTCGCGGTGCAGGCCCATGCCGTGGCGAGGCAAGAGCATCTACCTCATGTCCGCCTCGCCTTCGCCGATGGGCGGAATCCGCGGACTGTGGCAGGCGAGGGTGCCGCTCGAGGGCTGCGGCGCGTTCGTGTTCCCGGACATGTTCGCGCTCGCTCACGCGGACAAGGCGTTCAAGCCCAATGGCACGCTGGTGGATGCGGGGCTTTCGGAGCGATTCGAACGCGAGATCGTGGGCTTCGTGCGTCTCGCCACGGTGATGGCGCCGATCGTCGGAAAGCCCGCCGCGCTCACGCCCGAGCAGCGCGAGATCCTGATGGCGCTGGAGGACGAATCGGAGCTGCAGCCGCCCGCGACCGCCTAGCGATCACCCCGCGAGGATCGTCTTCAGCGCCTTCTGCAGGTCGGACGGGATCGCGAGGAGCTGCTTGCCGCCGCGCATGCCGACGAACGCGACGCCAATCCGACGAAGCCGTGCGATCGGTCCCGACGGCGGCCGAGCGGTCCACATGAACCCATCCGCGTCGTCCCGCCCGTACTTGTTCATGGCCTCCGAGTAGCGGAGCGCGCCGCCGTTCTGCAGCAGCTCCGAGAGCAGCTCGCGGTCCTTGTCATCCAGCGCGAACACCGCCTCGCGGAGCAGCTCCGGGCTCATCTTCTCCACCAGCAGCTTCTTCTGAATCGTCGAGCGGCTGTTGCTGGTGAGCTCCGCCTCCTCGTCGTCGTCGCTCTCCGGCATCGGCAGGCCGTACGTCTCGAAGATCGCGGCGATCCAGGCCGGCGGCACGAGGCTCAGGTGGGTCTTGAAGTCGGCGTTGTCGGGCAGCGCCTTCTGCTCCGCGGCCATCCGGCTCTTGAGCTCGTCGGGCGTGATGGGGTGTTTGACCGCATCGCCTGCGACCGGCGGCGTGAAGACATTGCCCAGCGCATCCGTCTCGCCGAAGCGCGGCAGCTCGCCTGCACGCAGCTTGACCTGGGCGTCGTCCACCTTCGCGGTCTTCTCCCGGGCGACCACCTTCTTCGCCGCGTCCGCGCCGATGACCTCCAGGATCTTCTCGCGCGTCTCGATGAGCGAGCCATACACCTTGGCGAGCTCCTCCGCGTGGATGTGCACGTCCTCCGCCGGCACCTGCTTCGCTTCGCCAAGCCCGGCATACATCCAGAGGTTCGCCACGAAGTGCTCCCAGTCCGCGAGCGCCTCCGCCGCCTTCGACAGCGGCGCCTCACCAGCCGCGGACGCCTCCTCCAGCGCGACCTCGAACGCCCGAGCGCGCAGGGCCAGCTCCCGCGTGCGATCCATCAGCCAATTCACCTTCTGCCCGGTGACGGTCCACTCCAACTGCGGCCACGGAAAATCACTCATGCGTCCGCGGAGTCTGCCAGATGCGGCGCGGCTTTCGAGTGTGTCGCGCGCAGACTCTCGTGTTAATGAGGTGGGACCCCGGGGAAGCGCCCGGGACTGTCTTCCATGGCTGACAAACAACGCATCGTCGGGATCGACCTGGGCACGACGAATACCTGCGTCGCCTCGGTGCGAAACAAGATCCCGAAGGTCGTTCCCACCGATCGCGGAAACCTGATTCTGCCGTCGGTCGTCGCCGTGTCTGGCAAGGGCGAAGTGATGGTGGGCGGGGTGGCCAAGGATCAGATGGTCACCAACCCGCGCAACACGATCTACGGCGCGAAGCGGCTCATCGGCCGTCCGTACAACTCGAAGGTCGTGCAGGATCTGAAGGGCTACTTCACCTACGACATCGTCGAGGGCCCGAACGGCGAGGCCGCGGTGTCGATGGCGGGCAAGGTCTACACGCTGCCCGAGATCTCCGCGTTCGTGCTCAGCCACGCGAAGAAGATCGCGGAGCAGTTCATGGGCGGCCCCGTCGAAGCCGCCGTCATCTCGGTCCCCGCCTACTACAACGACAACCAGCGGCAGGCGGTGAAGGAAGCGGGGCGGATCGCCGGCTTCGATGTGAAGCGGATCATCAACGAGCCCACCGCTGCGGCGTTGGCGTACGGGTTCAACCGCGGGCTCAATCAGAAGATCCTCGTTTACGATCTTGGCGGCGGAACCTTCGACGTCTCGGTGCTGCAGTTGGATGGGAACGTGTTCGAGGTGCTCGCGACGGGCGGCGACACGTTCCTCGGCGGCGTGGACTTCGACAACCGGATCATCGACTACGTGCTGGAGGCCTTCCGCCAGGATCAGAAGGTGGATCTGTCCACGAACGCGGTCGCGATGCAGCGGATCAAGAATGCGGCGGAGACGGCGAAGATCGATCTGACGCTGATCCCGAACGTGCTGATCGAGCTGCCGTACATCGACGAGCGCAAGGGCAAGCCTGTGGATCTCCGGCTCCCGCTCACGCGCGATCAGCTCAACGCGCTGACCGGCGATCTCGTGGATCGGACGTTCGAGCTCTGTGACCGCGTCCTGGAAGAGAAGGGCATCCGGCGCAACGAGATCGACGAAGTGATTCTGGTGGGCGGGCAGAGCCGCATGCCGCTCGTGCAACAGAAGATCGCCGAGCACTTCGGCAAGCCCCCGCGCAAAGGCGTTCACCCGGACGAGTGCGTGGCGCTGGGCGCTGCGCTGCTCGGGGATTCGCTGGGATCGATCGACGCGGTCACGCTGCTGGATGCGCTCTCGATGCCGATTGGCTTCGCGCAGGCGAACGGGCGCTTCAAGGCGGTGATCGAGAAGAACACGCCGATCCCGACGACGAAGAGCTTCCGGCTGCCGCCGCCGAAGGAAGCGGGAGCGCCGCACATCGAGCTCGACATCTTCCAGGGCGACTCCGAGAACATCATCGACAACGAGTACCTCGGGTCGCTGAAGGTGCCGTCGGGGCTGCAGGGCGCGAAGATCGACTTCCGGTTGAACGAGGAGTGTCTGCTCAAAGTCGTCGTCGGTGATGGCGCGGCGGCGAAGGAGATTGCGCTCGCGACGCGCGACACGCCGGAGAGCTTGAAGAAGGCGCTCCAGGAATCCGAAGCGCAGAGGCCGTTGCAGCAGCAGGAAGCGGAGCCGGAGGGCGAGGACAAGCGCGGCCTGTTCTCCAGCATCCGGCGCATGTTCGGTCGTTGAGTCAGTTTCGAGGGGGAGCAGAAGTCCATGGGCCTACGAAGTGATTTGAAGAAGCGCGCGCTGGGCGTCTCGCAGAAGGCCGTCGAGCGGCTGTTTCAGGACGAGAAGCGCGCGATGAAGATCGCGCAGGCGATCGGCAAGGTGCAGCAGACGAAGCAGGCCCTGGACAAGGGACAGGAAGACCTGATGCGGGCCCTGTCGCTCGCGCCGAAGGGCGATTTCAAGCAGCTCGGAAAGCAGCTTTCGGGACTCAAGCGGAGGCTGCGCGAGCTCGATGAGAAACTGGCCGGCCTCTCGCGCTAGGTCCTTGACGACGAATTCGGCGGGTGGCACAACGCGCGCCCTCGCTGAACCACAACAGAATACGGGCGCATAGCTCAGCGGTAGAGCACTGCCTTCACACGGCAGGGGTCGCAGGTTCGAACCCTGCTGCGCCCACTCAGCAAAGGGCTGGGATTCTTCGAACTTTTCGACTGAGTCCCGGCCCTTTCTGCGTCTGGGGGGGTGGCTTGGACCAAGGTTGGACCATCTGGGCGAAATGTTTCTGCGCTCGTGCGTTCGGCAGTGCGGACCGGCGTGATCGTGGGAACGGAGGGCAGGGTGTTGATCGCCTCGCGAAGGTCCTCGACGTCCAGGTGCCCGTAGGTCGCGAGCGTCGTGTGCACGCTGGCGTGTCGCAGGATGCGCTGTACGCGATGCGGGTCGACCTTCGCGCGGAGCAGCAACGTCGC
>JBJMQN010000545.1:0-4300 GCA_045802665.1 Myxococcaceae bacterium
GCCGACGATCAGTGCGCTGAAAACAATGGAGGAGTTCCTTGCGGACAGTCGCGAGGCAGCGACGGCGGATCTGACGATGGAGGCAACAGCGAGTCGGACAGCGGGACGCCGGGGTGCAACGGCGCCGCGGATTGCGCGTCAGGCCAGGAGTGCGTCGACGGCGTCTGCGTCTGCACGCCAACCTCGTGCGCTTCCGGCTGCTGCCAGAACGATCTCTGCCTGGCGGGAACATCCACCACCGCATGTGGCACGGGCGGCGTCGCGTGCGAGGCGTGCGACGGTGGTTGCGTGAACAACGGGTGCGGGTGCGCGCCCGGGACGACCCGAACGATCGCATGCGGAAATTGCGGCACGCAGGCTCAGTTCTGCAGCACCGCGAGCGGCAGCTGGACGAACGACGGCGGCTGCGTGGGAAGCGGCGTCTGCTCGCCGGGGACGGAAGGGTTGGCCCAGCAGTGCGGCGGCTGCGGCTTCCGCTTCAAGACGTGTACGTTGACCTGCACGTGGAGCAGCAGCTACGGAAGTTGCTCCGGTGTCGTCGACGGCGGTCCGCAGCGCTGCACTGACAAGCAGGAGACGTGCGGCGCTGATGGCAACTGCCACTGCGGACCGGGCGGACCTGACTGCGGCTCGAACCAGTGCTGTCCGCGCACCGGTAGCCCGAACCGGTGTGCGCTCCCCGGCGGCGTTTCCTGCAACAGTGACGACAACGCCTGCTGCACCAACCATTGCGACGTTCCCAATGGAAACATCTGCGGTTGAGGCAAGGGTCGAAGCCGCTCGAAGCCGAGACAGGTTCACGACCGGTCATGTCCCACAAGGTGGGCTTGTAGGGCGGCACGACCGGGGAGGACACTGTAGGTCCTCATGAAGCTGCTGCCGCTTTTGCTGTGCGTCGTCTCGTCCTCCGTTCTCGCTGCCCCGCCCGCGCCGATGGGCGAGATGAATCCGGATCAACTCCGCAGCTGGCTCAAGTCCGCGCCGAAGGAGGAGATCGAAGCGCTCCTCCGCGCGTCCACGCCTGATCAGCTCATCGCGCAGGGACAGAAGAGCGTCGCGAAGCTCGGCACGTATTCGTCCACGCTCATCAAGCGCGAACGGATCAAGGGCGAGCTCCTCGACGATCAGACGATCAAGGTGCTGATCCGCGAAGACCCGTTCGGCGCGCGCATGGACTACACCGACGGCCCCGGTAAAGGCCGCCGAGCCGCCTACGACAGCTCCGCCAACGCCAAGGAGCTCCGCGTGAAGGAAGCCGGCCTCTTCGGAATCGTGGGCGGCGTCTGGGTGGACATCAACAGCTCGCTCACGAGAGCGGAGAGCAATCACCCGATCACCGACCTCGGCCTGAGCTCACTGCTGCGCCTGATGAAGCGCGATGTGGATGCCGCAAAAGCGCAGGGCGCGACGATGCAGCAATCCGAGCAGGGCTTCGACGCACAGAACAACTGGTGCGTGACGTTCAGCCCGTCCGCCGGAGCGAAGAACCTCTACGCGTCGAAAACCCGCGTCTGCATGGACGGCGAGCAGATGCTCCCGGTCATCGTGGAGGTCCACGACAAGCAGGGCCTGCTCGAGACCTACAGGTGGAAGAACGTGAAGGCCGAGGTCGTCGCGAGCGATGCCTTCACCGCGAAGGGCGCAGGCCTTTAAGAGCGGCGGCAAAGCCGGAGCGCCGTTACCCGCTCAATGCGCCCCGGCCGGCGGCTCCACGTCGTCGTAGATCCGAGCCGCTGAAAGCCGCGCTGTCTTCCCGCGCGCATACACCGCGACGCCAGCCTGCGGCGGCAGCGGGCTCTCTCCCCAGCGAACGCAGTTGTACTCAATCGCGCACCGCACGCCGTCATCGGTGAGCGAGCAGTGCTCCAGCGGAATGCCGCCACCATTTCCAAACATGCTGCGGTACATCGCCGTGATCTGATCCCGTCCGCGGTACACGAACTGCGAGCCCGAGGGCTCTCGCACATAAGCGTCGTCCTCGAACGTGTTCACGATCGCGATCAGATCTCCCGCCGAGAGCGCCCGCTGGTACTCGCTCACCACGTCCGGCAGCGGCATCACCGGATGCGGATGAAGCAGCGGCCTGCGGATGAGATGTCCGCCGGTGAGCGGCCAGGTGCTGTGGTACGTCCGAACCGACACCACGCCCGCTGCTGCCCGTTCCGCCACCACCGCGACCGGCAAGCGGATCCGCCTGCCCTCGAGGACCAATTCGAGGAGCTGCTCCACCACCGCGCGGCGGTCACCCACCGTCGTCGCAACCGGCTCGACGGCCGCCCGGTGCGCCCCGAGCCACCCACACGCCTGCGCCACCATCGCCGGCACCTCGCGAAACCCGGTGCTGCCCCAGAGCGGCTGGTGAATCTGCGCGCCCGGGGCAAGCAGCGCCCTCAGGGCCACGGCGTCGCCTGCGATCATCAGCGGGAAGAACCGCTCGGCTGCCTCCGCCACCGAAGGAAGCCTTGGCGCTTGCGTCTCCAACACCATCTCGCCACCCATGCCTTTCAAGCGGAGGGAACGCTGTCCACGGCCCGGCCCGGTCACCACTGGCTCAACGCTCACCTTCCGTTTTTCCTTTTCGCGAAAGGCAACGAACGCGAAGGTGCGACCTGAGAATGCTGCGAGAGACGTTCGAGTTTCTGAAAGTGGGGCTGATCCCCTCGGACGATGACCCGCGGCCGCTCTACGCGCTCCTCCACGAGAAGAACCTCCCCGGCCGGGACAGCCGCTTCATCAACCTGGGCTACTGGGCGGATGAGCAGACGGTGGAGTTCGACGAGGCGTCGCGCGCGCTGGCGCATCTGCTGGCGAAGGCGGCGGAGCTCCAGAGCGCGAGATCGATCCTCGATGTCGGCTTCGGTTACGGAGATCAGCTGTTGGAATGGCTGGCGCTCGGAGATCCGGAGCGGATCGTCGGCGTGAACCTGGCCGAGGAACAGGTCCGCCACGCGAAGCGCGCGCTGTCGACGCATCCACGAGGCCGGCGTGTGGAGCTCTCGCTCGCATCCGCGTCGTCGTTGCCGGTGCGGGACGGATCGATGGATCGGGTGATCGCGCTCGAGTCTGCTTTCCACTTCTCGCCGCGCAGCCAGTTCTTCGCCGAGGCGTTCCGAGCGCTGGAGCCCGGAGGCCGCATCGCCACGGCCGACATTCTACTGATGCCGAATCAGCGCGTGGGCTGGCCGTTCACCACCGCGTGGCGCATCCCGTCCGCGAACCTGCACGATCGCGAGGAGTACGCGCGCCAGCTCGAGGCCGCGGGCTTTGTCGACGTGAACGTCGAGTCGATCCGCGAGCGCGTGTTCGATCCGCTCGTGGATCACCTCGCGCACAGGCTCCAGCAGCCGGACGTGCAGGCGCGGATGAACCCGGTGCTTCGAGCCGTCTGCAGCTCGCCGCGCGTGGCACGACCGATACTCCGCCGGTTCGACTACGTGATCGCGACGGCGCAGAAGCCGCGGTGACCAGACCGTTGCGCCGCCGACCGCCACGGTGCGCCGGTCGCGCTGACGATCGCGCCGAGCCCTCAGCTGAGATCGCTGAGCGCTACCTCGCCTCGAGAGACTTCGATGCCGGCTTCGGCAGAAACGACGCGACCTCACCCTCCATCAGCCGCACGAACCGCTGAAACAGGTGCCGGGCGTCATGCGGACCGGGTGAGCTCTCCGGGTGGTACTGCACGCTGAACGCACGGAGCTCCGGCGCGGCGAGCCCTTCGACCGTGCCGTCGTTCAGGTTCAGGTGGGTGACGACCGCCTTCCCCGCGAGACTCGCCGCGTCCACCGCGAAGCCGTGGTTCTGGCTCGTAATCTCCACCTTCCCCGTCGCGAGATCCTTCACCGGATGATTCGCGCCGCGGTGCCCGAACTTCATCTTGAACGTCCGCCCACCCAGCGCGAGCGCGAGCAGCTGATGTCCGAGGCAGATCCCGAACACCGGAACTTTCCCGAGCAGTGCGGAGACCCGCTCCTTCGCGCCCACGACCGCAGCTGGATCTCCCGGGCCATTGGTGAGGAACACGCCATCCGGCTCGAGCGCGAGCACCTTCTCCGCTGGATGCATCGCCGGAACCACCGTCACGCGACAGCCCGCATCCACGAGCAGCTCCAGCATCGAAGCCTTCAGCCCGTAGTCGTACGCGACGACGTGGAACGTTGCCTTGCGAGCCGGGCGCGGCTCGAGCCCTCGGAGTGGAGAGGAGAACTCGTACACGCTCTTCGTCGAGATGGGCGTCGCGAGATCCAGTCCCACCATGTCCGGGATCGCCCGCGCGCGTTCGATCAACGCCTGGGGCGAGAGC
>JBJMQN010000546.1:0-3880 GCA_045802665.1 Myxococcaceae bacterium
GCAGTCCTTCGTGCACACGCTGGAAGGCATCTACCACGCGCGTCCGCAGTACCCGCCCGGGGCGGTGTCGCCGAGGATGTCGGATTCGAAGATCCCGCCGCTGCAGTCCGTGGGATCCAAGCCGCCCGAGGGCAAGCGCCCCGCGGGGACGTGATGAATCAGGTGAGCGTGGAAGTCGCCCACAGCAAGGGCGGCCGGCACGAGAAGCTGCTTCGTTCGCGCTCGCTGGAGTTCATGAAGAAGCTGAAGCTGCGCAACGCGGAGCTGTCCGTGTCGCTGGTCACCGACCGAGCGATCCGCAGACTGAACCGCACGTGGCGGCAGAAGGACAAGCCGACGGACGTGCTCAGCTTCCCCGCCGGTGATGCGCCGAAAGGTGTGCCCGGGCCGAAGCTCCTGGGTGACGTCGTCATCTCGCTGGATACGACGAGCAGGGTGGCGAAGGAGCTCGGCAAGACCATCGAGGCCGAGCTGAGCCGGTACCTCGCGCACGGCTTATTGCATCTGCTCGGACACGATCATTTGAAGCCTGCTGAAGCGAAGCGGATGCGGAAGCTGGAGAACACGCTGCTCGGGGAAGAGGGCTTGATCCCCGAGGGCGTACACGGTGAGTAGCCCGACGCGCCGAAGCCCCGATTTTCCGGCGTTTGACAGCGCAGGCTCGCAGCGGGAGGCTCCCTGCCCATGGCCAATCTCGCGATCGATCTGGATCTGGAAGCGGTTCAGTACGACGGCAGCTGGTACACCCGCGACGAGCTCGCGAAGAAGATCAAGGCGCAGCTCGAAGCAGGGGACTACAGCATCAGCCGGCCGTCGCAGGCGCTGGAGTTCCTCACTGCGCAGCTCGCCTCCTCGAAGATGATCTCCTTCAAGGTGAATCAGGAGCTCGCGGATGCGCTGAACGCCGCGGCCTCGCGCCAGAGCCGTTCGGCGAGCGCGATTCTCCGTGACGCCCTGCAGCTCGCGTTGGGCGGGATGCGTGATCCCATCGGCAAGCGCCCCACCGAGCCTGAGGTCCCGGCGATCTCTCCGCCTGTTCCCGCGCCCGCTCCCGCGCCGCAGGCCGCCGCCCCTCAGCCCGCGCCCGCCGCTGCCGCCGCTCCGCCGCCGATTCCGCCGGGGCTCAATCCGTCGCCTGGCGTGTTGGCGGGACCCGGCGCGCTCCGCAACGCGGGGGCCGGCGAGGCGAAGGTGATCATCGAGTCCAGCGTGTCGCCGGAAGAAGCGGCTGGCGCGGTGGACCTGAAGCCGAAGAAGAAGGACGAGAACGAAGCGGTGGAACGCCGCTGGTTCGGCGGGTGAAAGTGACCGACCGGGCGGGCATGCAACTTCGGAAGTAGGGCGCTGATTCCGTGTTACACGCCGGACCCGTGCGGACGCTCCTCACAATTATCTGTCTCCTCATCGCGGCGCCTGCGTTCGCGTACGGCAGCCGTGCGCCCTGGGGCACCGGCGAGAGCAAGGGCGAAGATCTCTCCGTCTCGCTCGTCACGTTCGGACCCGGTGACGACATCCCTTCGTGGTTCGGTCACACGGCGCTGGTGGTGGAAGATCACCGGCTCGGCGTGTCGCGCCTCTACAACTACGGCATGTTCGACTTCGAGAAGTTCGCGCGCTTTGCGCTCGGGCGGCTCGAGTTCTGGGTGGGCGAGCAGGCGCCACCGGAAGCGGTCTACCGGCTCTACAAGGAGCTCGATCGCGACGTGCGCGTTCAGGAGCTGAACCTCTCGCCGGTCGAACGGCTGCAGATCGCGAAGGCGCTGGCGGACAACGTGCTCCCGCAGAACCGCGAATACCTGTACCACCACTATCTGAACAACTGCGCCACCAAGCCGCGCGACATGATCGACGCCGCGATTGGCGGTCAGCTCCACAAGGCGAACTCCGTCCCTGCGCGCATGACGCTGCGAGGGCACACGCGCCGGCACAGCGCGGTGATGCCGCCGATGAGCGTGCTGCTCGATTTCTTGATGAACGACGAGATCGATCAGCCCATCGAACGCTGGGCGGAGGCGTTTCTACCGGCGGAGCTCGCGTCGCAGGTGGGCGAGATGAAGTACGTGAATGACTCGGGCCAGACCGTGCCGCTGGTCGCGAAAGAGTGGGTCTACTTTGATTCCGATCGCCCGAACGTTCCGGAGACGCCGCCGAACTATCTGCCGTGGCTGCTGCTGATCGGCGCCGCAACCGGCGCCAGCGGCTTCTTCCTTCAGCGCGCCAGTGACAAGCGGTGGGGCCGGATCCTGTTTGGGTTCTGGAACGTCCTCATCGGCTTCGTGATCGGACTGCCGGGGCTGGTGCTGATGCTGATGTGGATCATCACGAACCACACGGTCACGTTCCACAACGAGAACCTGTTCCTCGCGAACCCGATCACGTTCCTCGCGCTGCCGTTCGGGTTCATGTGGATGAGCAACTCGCCGAGGGCGCGGAAGTGGTTGCCGCGCATCTGGCTCTCGCTGGCGTGCACGGGGCTGCTCGGGCTCCTGCTCAAGGCGCTGCCGTGGTTCGACCAGGACAACTGGCGGCTCTTCGCGCTGATCCTGCCGATCTCGCTGGGAGCGGCGGCGGCGTTCGCGTTGGAGTTGCAGTCGAAGAAGGCCAGAGCGCTTGCGCCCAGGGTCGCGGTCTGAGAGGTAGCGGGAAGCCATGCCGAACGACGTGAAGCAGGACATCCAGAACCTTCGCGAGCGCGCCGAAGCGCTCCGGGGGCATCTTTGACATCGACCGGAAGAAGTCGCGCATCGCGCTGATCGAACGGGAGAGCACCCTCCCGACCTTCTGGGACGACAACACCAAGGCGCAGGGACTCCTCAAGGAGAAGGCGACGCTGGAGCAGACCGTCGCGACGTGGGACCGCGTCTTCCGCGGCCTCGATGACGCGGCGACGCTGCTCGAGCTCGCGAAGGAGATGAACGATCCCGCGTCCGAGCAGGAGGCCATTGCGTCGCTCCCCGCCGTCGAGACCGAGATCAAAAAGCTCGAGCTCGCGCGGATGCTGTCCGGGCCGAACGATCGCAACAACTGCTACATGGACATCAACGCCGGCGCCGGCGGCACGGACGCGATGGACTGGGCGGCGATATTGCTGCGCATGTACACGCGCTACGGCGAAGCGCGCGGCTGGAAAGTCGAGCTCACGGACTTCGTCGCTGGCGAAGAGGCCGGGATGAAGAACGCGTCCATCTACGTGCAGGGTGAGAACGCGTACGGGTATCTGAAGTCCGAGATCGGCGTGCACCGGCTCGTGCGCATCAGCCCGTTCGACGCGAACGCGCGCAGGCAGACGGCGTTTGCATCGGTCGATGTCTACCCGGAGATCGACGACGACATCAAAATCGACATCCAGGAGAAGGATGTCCGCGTCGACGTGTACCGAGCCTCCGGAGCTGGCGGGCAGAAGGTGAACAAGACCTCGTCCGCCGTGCGCCTCACGCACATTCCGACCGGCGTCACCGTCGCGATGCAGAACGAACGCAGCCAGCACGCGAACCGCGACATGGCCTGGAAGATCCTCCGTTCGCGCCTCTTCGACGAGGAAGTGAAGAAGCGGAACGCGGAGCGCGACGCGAACGAAGCGAAGAAGCAGGACATCAGCTTTGGCTCGCAGATCAGAAGCTACGTGCTCGCGCCGTACCGCATGGTGAAAGACATGCGGACCGGAGTGGAGACCGGCAACGTGGACAAGGTGCTGGACGGTGATCTCGACGAGTTCATCACCGCGCAGCTCCTCGGCGTGAAGAACCCGAACCGGTCGATGCCGGAATAGTCCCACTCGCTGCCCGGTCGGCTGGGGTGGCGACATGCGTTCGGCCCGAGCGACATCTCCACCCTCGCGTTCCCAATCGATGCTCAGCGCGATCCGCCGGGCTTGACGTCC
>JBJMQN010000547.1:0-9382 GCA_045802665.1 Myxococcaceae bacterium
AAGATGGTCGGCGACTTCGGAGCAGCGACGACGGCTTCCATGCGAAGCGGTTGATTACCGGAAGCGCGCCGCGGTTGCGCGCGGAAGTGAGCGGCAAGTGGTGAGAGTCGGAAAGGTGAGCACTGAAGTGCACGGAAGGAGAAGGCCGGCGCTTCGCAGATTCCGCGAGCGCGTGCCTTCGGGCTTCCGCTCCTCGTCGTCATTCACGCTCGGGCGTTTCCGCGATTCGCGCTACACACCGCGCCCGCGATGTGGATCATCGAGCTCGCGTGCGTGCTGCTCCTCGCTCTGGCGACGTTTCTTCGCTCGCGCGTGCCGAACTTTCGCGAGTGGCTGAAAGACGCACCGATCATCTTCGCCGCCGCGTGGCTCGGTGAGACCAGCTCCATCCGTCTCTACGATTTCTACGCCTACTCGAAGGACTGGCACGGCTTTCTGGACGTGACGCCGGTGCTCATCCCGATCATCTGGGTGTTCGTGGTGCTCTCCGCGAGGGACGTCGCGAGGGCCCTCACTCCGAAACACGTCGTCCCTCTTGGCTTCCTCATCATCTGGTTTGACGCCTCACTCATCGAACCCATCTGCACGTTCGCGAAGCTCTGGAGCTGGCACTCGCCGGGGCCGTTCGATGTTCCGCTCATCGGCACGTTCGGCTGGGCGTGCTTCGGCGCGGCGATGCTCTACTTCCTTGAAAACCAAAGACGGTTCGCTGTCTTCCTCGCGCCGATGGCGATGCACGTGCTGCTGCTTGGCTCATGGTGGATGCTGTTCCGCTGGCTCGCAACGCCGTACGTGGAGCTCTACGTCGCGCTCACCTGGATCGCCTCTTTAGCGCTCGCGATCACCCTCGCGAGAACAAGCGCCGGCGCAGTGGACCGGTCACTCGTGCTCCCTCGCCTCGCTCCCGCGGCGTTCTTCTTCGCTCTGCTCCACGCGTACTCCGGGCCGGCAATCCTCTGGCTGTACGCCGCGGCCTTCGCGGGCCCATGGCTCATCGCCACCCGTTGGACGAGGCGCGTTCGTGTGCCCGAAACGCAGCCCGCGCGCTGACGCCGCTATGGCCTCCGGGCCAGTTGTCCGTCCTCGGCCAAAAACCCGTGGCCGGTCCGCCGGTTGCGCCCGCTTCCCCGGTCGCTCCTACGCGTTGACTGCCCCACACCGGAACGGCTACGACGCCCCCTTCTTTAAAGCCGCAAAAAGGGACTGACGAGCGCCATGGAATTCCGCATCGCCGCCGACGAGCTGAAGAAGGCCCTCTACCGCGCGCAGGGCATCGTGGAGCGCAAGACCACGATGCCGATCCTCGCCAACGTGCTCGTCAACGCGACGAAGCAGGGCGTGTCGGTCACCGCGTTCGATCTCGACATCGGCATCGTCTCCGAGCACCCCGCTGAAGTGACGAAGCCCGGCGCGGTCACGCTCTCCGCCAAGTACGTGTTCGACATCGTGAACAACGTGCCGGACGCGATGCTCACCATCAAGAAGCTGCCGAACAACTACGCGGAGATCACCTCCGGCAGCGCGAAGTTCAAGATCGTCGGCATGGCGCCCGAGGAGTACCCCAAGCTCCCGAAGGAAGAGTCCGCGCCGCTCGTGCAGCTCTCCGGCGCCACCCTGCTGGAGATGATCAAGAAGACCTCCTTCGCCATCTCCACCGACGAGACCCGCTACATCTTGAACGGCGTCTTCTTCGAGCCGAAGGAAGACGGCAAGGTCCGGATGGTCGCGACCGACGGTCACCGGCTCTCGCTGGTCGAGCGGCCGCTCGAAGGGGACTTCAAGCTCAAGTCCGGCGTGATCATCCCGCGCAAGGGTCTGTTCGAGCTCAAGCGCCTGCTCGACGAAGCGCCGGACGCGGAGTGCCACCTGGGCTTTGCGGAGAACTCGGCGCTGTTCAAGAAGCCGGGCCTCACGATGGTGATGCGGCTCATCGACGGGCAGTTCCCCGAGTACCAGCGCGTCATCCCGAAGGAGGGCGAGAAGGTCGTCACCCTCCCGAAGGCCGCGTTCATGGACGGGCTCAAGCGCATCGCGCTGCTCTCGGCCGACAAGTCGAACGCGGTGAAGGTGAGCCTCAAAGAGAACCAGCTGAAGATCAGCTCGCACAACCCGGACCTCGGCGAAGCGGATGACGAGCTCGCGGTGGCGTACCGCGGCGGGGAGATCACCGTGGGCTTCAACGCCCGGTACCTGATGGACGTGCTCTCCGTGCTGGAGACCGAAGAGGTGACGTTCGAGCTCGGCGACGAGCACAGCCCCGGCGTGCTCCACGCTCCGGGCGACCGCACCTACACCGCCGTCGTGATGCCGATGCGCGTGTGAGGCGACGCCCGTCGTGCTGAGCCGAGTCGCTTCTTCTCGCGTTCGGCGACTGCTGCTCGCCGGGTTACACTGATTGGCTGTGCGCTTTCCCGTCCTCTGCACCCTCGCGCTCGCCCTGTCCGGGTGCGTGGACCTGAACCAGTCACGGCCTTACGCGTGCCGAGCGGATGCTTCGGTCTCGGAGCTCTCCGCCTCGCCGGACTGCGCCGCGGGACAGATCTGCGGCTTCGAAGGGTTCTGCCGCGCGGAGCAGACGCCGGGCCCTTTCAGGTGCGATCGCCCCACCGGCTTCGGCTGCGGCACGGGCTGGTTCTGCACGCTGGAGGGCGTCTGTCGCGAGACGGACGCGGGAGGTCCCTATCGCTGCGAGCGCTTCAACCCCGACGCGGGCGCTCCTCCGCGGACGCCGACGTATCCCGACGGCGCGCCGAACGACTGCGGGAACCCGGGCTGGCGCTGCGGCAGCAGAGGGACGTGTCAGCAGATCGGCGTCCCCGGCGAATACCCGTGCGAGCTCGATACGGACTGCGAGGCGCGAGGCCGCTGCGGCGGCGCCGGCGTGTGCGTGAACCCGGACGTGGACAGGCTGCTGCCGCGCGATGCGGGAGTGCTCAACGTCACCGTGCTCTCTCCCCGGGCGGTGCTGCCTTCCTCCGACGCGTTCGCGCTCTCTCAAGCGCCACCGTCTCCGCTGCCGTTCGTTCAGGCCAGCCTCGGCAAGGTGGAGGCGATCGCGGACGACCTGAGCCTCCTCTCATTGGGCGACGCAGGCCGAGCGGTGGACGTGGGGAGCGACGACAAGACGGCCTACGTCTCCACCGACGAAGGCTTCACTTTGCTTCCGTTCGATCACAGCCCGGGCGTCTCCTTCCCCGAGCTTTCGGGCGCGCGCATCCGCACCACGGCGTTTCAGGTGCTCGCGTTCAACGACGCAGGGCTGTACTGGCTGCCGGGACAGGACATCAAGACGCCCACCGCGTTCGACGTCCCGGACGGCGGCCCGCTGCAGGACATGGCCTTCGTGCCTGGCAGTGCGGGGAAGGGCGATTTGCCGTGCGTGCTCGCGATGCATGGTGAAGGGCTCGCGCTGGGCGCGGACGACACCAAGAACGGCTTCATGTTCGTGCCGGTGGACCTCGGCCTCTGCGTGGGCAGCTGCGTGGGCGCGAAGGGGGCGCTCGAAGGGGATGAGTTCCGGCTCGCGACCACCGAGAACGCGCTCACCGTCACCTCGCTGAACGCGGTCAAAGCGGGCCGGTCGGTCGTCTCGCTGTGGGATTCGGACTGGAGCCCGACCTCGCCCATCCTCCTCCCCGGCGGCGGTCAATTCTCGAACACGCGCTGCGGCGCCGCGGTCAGGCTCGAATTCGCGAACTGCGAGGCGCCCTGTGACACCGCGCACCTGGTCGACGTCCGGCCTCTGGAGAACACCAGCGGCGTCGCCCATGCGGTCTGCCGCGAAGAGCAGAGCGGCCGTCCGGTGCTCACGACCTATGCGCTCAGCGTGGGCGGCTCCTCGTGCGTGGCGAAGGCGCAGTTCTTCGAGTCCTCGCTCTTCACCTCCAACGCCCGTGTGACCTCGAAGCCGGATGCCGTCACCGCGGTGGGCGAGGTCGGGCAGCTCTGGGGGCTCAGCCGCTGGGACGAGCCGCAGATTCTGACGCTGGACCACACGGCCACGGGCTCGGTCAGCTTCTCCGACGGCGGCACGTTCCTGTTCGCGGACCCCGTCATCGCCTACTCCGCGCCGATGGGCCTGCTGACCGCGGCGCCTGAGTCGGTGCTCTTCGAAAAGCCGGTCGCGGAGGTGGGCGACGCGCCGTCCTGGTACGTGGGTGAGTCCCGGCGGTTCATCGAAGGCCCACGAAGCGTGCGCGGCTCCATCAAGCTGAACGCCGCGGATTTCCAGCCGCCCATCCGAGCGCAGCGGATCAGCCGCCCGGGCGGCAACACGGTGATGGTGGCTTCCGTGCGCGACACGCTGCTCGCCGCGGAGCTGCCCTCGGACGGCGGTTTCTTCGAGGCGCTCCCCCGGCTCGTTCCGCAGGCGCGCGTGGACATCGTCTCGCTCGCGCTGACCGGAGACGTCCCGGACGGCGGTTACCTGGGCGGCTACCTGCTCACCACGGGCGGGGTGTTTCAGGTGAGCGCCGAAGCGGTGAACCGCTGGCACACGAGCGAGCTCACCCTGCCGGAGACCGATCCGCTCGCGCTGTGGACGGACGGGCTGCGCGGCCGCGTCGGGATGCCCAACGGCAGCATCTACTCGCTGCCCTCGCGGGTGCGGATTGCGCGGCCGCTCGAAGAGCCGGTGGTTGCGTTCGGGACGCTGTGCGACGAGCCGTTCGCGCTCACCAGCAAGAGCCTCTACCGGCTGCGCTACGGCGAGAACGAGGGCAGCTGGGAGCCCGTCCCCGAAGCGCTCGCGCCGCTGTCCGCGAGGCTCCCGCCGGGGTTCGACCTCACGCCCGAGCTGGCGGACGGCAGGCTCCTTCAGCTTCCCGGCAAGCTGCTCATCGTGACGAAGAGCGGCGCGGCGGTGGAGCTGTCACCGGAGAATCCCTGCCTCGAGTGACCGCGAACGCGTGAGTCGGTGTGGGAACTTCTGCGCCGTTGATTGTCGCGTTACGGTTTGCAGCCGGGGCCGGGGGTCGGTGTCTGTATCGATGAGCTCCCTGGAAACGACTCGCCCGGCGGAGGACATCCTTTGCTGCATGCTGCGTTGTTGACGACCATGCTGCTCGCGCAGACGGCCGCGGAGAAACCGCGGCTGCCCATCGTCGAGCTCACCGTGTCCGGCGGCGCCGATCCTTCCGCCGCGTCCGTGCTCACCGAGTCGATCGCCACCGAGGTCAACAACCGCGGCTTCTTCTCGCCCATCACCCCGAAGGACATTCAGACGCTGATAGGCCTCGAGCGGCAGAAGTCGCTGGTGGGCTGTTCGGAGAGCTCGGGCAGCTGCCTCGCGGAGCTCGCTGGGGCGATGGGCGCGCGCTACGTGCTCTCCGGCTCTCTGGGGAAGCTGGGCGAGGCGTACCAGCTGAATCTTCAGATGCTGGACTCCGAGAAGGCGCAGACCGTGGGCCGGAGCACGCGCATCGCGAAGGATCTCGAAGCGCTCCGAGCGCAGATCCCCTACGCCGTCGCCGAAGCCACCGGCACGCCGCTCCCTCCGCCGCCCTCGCGCGTGCTGCCGTACTCGCTCATCGGCGTGGGCGCGCTGGGCGTGGTCGTCGGCGCGGTGCTGGAGGTGAACGCGCTCACCGACGAAGGCGCCATCAACTCCGAGCTGAACCCGAAGGGCTGCACGACGGCTTGCGTGTACACGCGCCCGCTCGACACGAAAGAGGCGTACCAGACGAGGTTGGACAGCGCGCGTAACCGGGAGCTGCTCGGAGGGATTGCGCTGGGCGTGGGCGCGGCGCTGATCACCACCGGCATTCTGTTGAACCCGGCCGAGGTCGTCTCGTCCGGCGGCGGCGCCAAAGTCTCGTTGCTGATCGGGCCGTCCGGGGCCGCGGTGGTGGGAGTGTTCCCCTGATGCGGTGGGCAGCCGTTCTCTGCGCGAGCCTGTTGTGCGCCGCGTGCGTGAAGATCGACGAGCCGAGGCCTTACGCGTGCACGCCGGATGGCGGGTCGGACGAAGCTCAGTGTCCGAAGGATTGGCGCTGCGGTTTGAACGGCATCTGCCACGCGAAGGGCGTGGAGGCGGAGTACGTCTGCAACGCGGACACGGATTGCGAGGGCAACTTCCGCTGCGGGCTGGAGCGGCTCTGTCACAAGAAGGGCGAGGCGAAGAATTATCTCTGCGCGGCGGACACGGACTGCGAAGGAGGGTGGCGCTGCAGCCGCGAGGGCCGGTGCGTCGCGCCGCCGGATGATTCGCTGCAGCTCTCGACGTTCCCGAAGTCGGTGGCGCCGTTCGCGCTGGAGTCGCCGCTCATCGACGCGCACGGCGGGGTGAAGCTCGCGCAGAGCCCGCTGTTCGATCTGCCGGACGGAGGCACCGCGCCGCAGGAGGTGACGGTGGTCTGGTTCCCGGACGGGGGCCTGTCCGAATACCGCCGCCTCCTGCCGCCGCCCGGAGACAACACCTTCGACCTCGGAACCGTCGAGATCCGCGCGCTGCCGTTCTCTGAGCAGAGGGTGAAGGAGCTCGGGTTCGCGGAGAAGCGCCTCTACGTGCTCCGGGACGTTCCCGACGCCGGGACAGCGCTGGACCTCATCATCTCCGAGCCGAAGCTGAACATCCCGCCCACCCTCCTGCCCGCGCTCGCGGCATTCGACACTGACGCGCAGCTCCGGATGGCGGACCGCGCCGATGGGCCGGCCGTGGTGTTCGACCAGCATGGCTACCGGTTCTTCTACGGTCCGTGGCAGACGGGCGACGCCGGAGCTCGCCAGCTTCCTCTGCTCCAGACCGACGCGGGCACGCTCTACGACATGAGCTGGGTGGGCGCCCAGACGTGGTTCGGCTTCGAGCTCGCGTCCACCAGCCAGGGCCTGTTCATCACCGACGACATCACGCCCCTGTTCACCGCCGAGACCTGGCACGCGCTCGCGGGAGAGCTCGCGCCGAACCCCGGCTGTGGCGCTGTGCCGGACAGCGGCTTCGTGTTCACCCACCGGCAGCTTCGGCCCATCGGCAACGTCGGGTTCGCCAGCGTCGTGCACATCGACCTGCCGGATGGGGGCAGCGGGGACGAGCTGGTGGCGTACGTCTTTGTCTCCGGCGCGCTGGACAACTTCGTGTCGCTCGGCGCGCTCGGAGCGTTCGGGCGGCCCGTGTTCCCCGCGACACACGAGGATGGCGGTTGCGACAGCGCGCCCGCGAACCTCTTCAAGATCTTCGGCCCCTGCCAGAGCTGCCCCTCGCCCTACGACAACCTGCTCGACTTCCACCTGCTCCAGGCGTCTGACGGCGGCTTCGAGATGGAGCTCCGCTGCGAGTCGGAGGCGCCGGGGCTGGAAGGCCAGCAGATCTACGAAGTCCTCCGGGACGAGCGGTCGTTCACCGGCGAGGAGTGCGCGCGCGGAGAGGTGATCGTGGAGCCGTCCAGCTCGCGTTTCGTGGTTCAGCGCGCGAACGGCGCGAAAGCGACGCGGCTGGAGACGACGCACGGAAAGCTGTGGTCGGGCGTCACCGAGAGCACCGCCTCGCCGCTCTTCCTCGATCGTCCGGCCACGATGATCCTCGCCTCCTCCGACGGCGGGCTGCTCCTCTCCGCGGAGGGCGTCCTCGCGCTGCAGAAGCCCGGCGCCGGCTACCTCGCGACCAGCGCGTCGGGGACCGACGCGCTCTCTCACATCGACGGGCGTTCGAACCTGGTGGTCGTCCCGGAAGGCGTCTTCGCGTTCGAGGGCCTGTCGAACACGGGCGCGAAGATCATCGCGCTGCCGCCGGGTGGACCGGATCCAGGCCCCGGCGCGCAGCTCGGAACGCTGCTGAAGACATCCGAGAACACCACCGAGCTCGTGGTGACGGACTTCGACACGCTCTACAGCGCGGACATCACCTCCGCGCTCTACGACGGCGGCTCGGCGAACCAGCTTCAGGTCCGAGCGGCCTTCGCCCGGACGCCCATCCGCAGCCTCGCCGCGTCGCTGCCTCAGCCGGACGCAGGCTCGAGCTACGCGATCGTCTACGCGCAGACTGCCTCGGGCGTGTTCGAGGTGAAGGCGGAGACGCGCAACCGCTGGCGATCGACCGACATCGCGCTCGCGGACGATCCGGTGCGGCTCTTCTCCGACGGCACCCGCGCCCGAGCGGGCTTCTCCGACGGCACCGTCGTGGGCCTGCCCTCCGCGCTGACCCTCGCGCCGCCGCTGGATGTTTCGCTGCAGCCCGCCACGGACTTCGCGAGCGTCTGCGGTCAGCCGTGGGTGCTCGCGCGTGGCGGACTCTTCAAGTTGTCCGCCTCAGACGGCGGCGCTGAGGGGAGCTGGGAGCCGGTGAAGGTGGAGACGCCTGACCGCCCGTACCTGAACGCGACGCCGGGGGACCTGTTCGAACGCGGGCGGATCTACTTCCGCGACAACAAGGTCTGGATCTTCTTCGCGGACGGCACCGCATTCACTGCGAAGGCCGTCTGTCCCTGATGTCGAAGGGGCCCTGATGTCGAAGGCGGAGGATCAAGCGCGCCGCATTCGCCTCGAAGGGGCGGCCGACGAGCTCTACGTCGCGTCGTTGCGGTACCGCGCGGTCATCGGCGTGCTCCGTGGGCTGCTCTGGCGCGAGCGCCTGTTCAAGAACGCGGACGTGGCCTCCGCCGTGGCGCGGTCGTGGGCGTCAGTGCAGCGGGCGCTCGCGAAGGCTCAGAAGCTGCGCACCGCGGAAGCGTGGTCTCCGAGGAGCGAGCTCTCCCGGCTCATCGACGAGGTCGCCGAGCTCTCGCAGGAGCTCGAAAAGCAGGTCAGAAAGAGGCACGCGCGGCCCGAGCCCATGACCGTCGCCGAGGCGCTCTTCGCGCTGATCGACGGGGTGACGCCGAAGCCGCGGGGCGACGCGCTCAAGTGGAAGCTCGCGAAGGAGGCGCTTCCGGACTCGCTGCCTGTGCTCGGGGAGGTCCGGGACTTCGCGGCGCTGCTCGCCTCGCTGTTCGGCCGTCCGCCGCCTGTGAAGGGAGGCTTTCCGTGGAGCGTGGAGGAGGCCCGCGCGCTGGAGGTTCAGCTCCCCGTGGGCGAAGCGAAGATCGCTGAGCTGTGGCGGCGCGTGTCGCAGGGGGATTCGGCCGAACGGGTAGAGCGGATGCTGCTCAACAAGGCGCGGCACACCCCCAAAGCGCCGCCCGCGGATGGTCCGCAGACGCTGGTGACCGCCGAGTTCTGGCGGAAGTTCGCCTGGCAGAAGATCCACGACATGTTCGCGGAGCATGTCGCGCCGGTGTCGGTGCGCGACGCGGAGGCGCTGCGCGTCTTCACCTTCCTCGCCGAGTCCGAACAGAACCCGAAGGTGGTGCTCGAGCCCTCGCCCACGCTCAACCCCGGCCGAGCGGCGCTGATCACCCTCTCGCGAACGCTCTGGCGTGGAGCGATCGCGGCGAAAGACGAGGAATGGGAG
>JBJMQN010000548.1:0-18626 GCA_045802665.1 Myxococcaceae bacterium
AAACACTTTCACAAAACAACACATTCAGATCAGAAACCGGAGCGAGGCGTGGCCGGACAAGTTGCTCGGGCGGCTGCGCGAGCTCAAAGGCGGCGTCGCCGAGTCGCACGTGGAGACGCGGCTGTCTCTCGGGAGTGAGCTCATGAAGTTGGACGAGAGATCGCGCGAGATCGCGCTGCTGCACTTTCTGGACGGGATGACGCAGGAGGAGATCGCCACCCGCACCGGTTATTCGCGGAAAACCGTGGGAGTGAAGCTCAAAGCGGCGGAGGAGAAGCTACGGACTGCGCTCGATACTTCGATCCGGGATGGAGCAGAGACATGTCCCTCGCCCTGAAACCACCGCCGCCTCTGCGCGGTGCGAATTGCCCTCCGCCAGTGGATCTCGAGGCGCTCGCCGCCGGTGAGCAGAACGCGACCGTCAGCAAGCACGTGGATGGCTGCGAGACCTGCACCGCGTACGTCGCGTCGCTGAAGGCCGAATCCGACGCGTTCGTGAAGTCGCGGCCGGCGTCGCTCTTTCTGGGGCAGGTGGAAAAGCGCGCGGAGAAGTCCGCGAGCAGGTCTTGGCGGCCGCTCGGAATCGCGGCTTTGTTCGCGGCGGCGGCGGCGATTGCGATGGTGGTGCTGCCCGAGACTCCCAAACCGGGAGTGACGTTCCGCGGAACGGTGACCGTGCACGTGAAGCGCGGCACGGAAGAACACGCCGCCGCCGCCGACGAGACGCTGCATCCCGAAGACGCGCTCCGGTTCACGCTGCGAAGTGAGAAGCCCGGCTACGCGGTGGTGCTCGAACGCGACGCTTCGGGCAGCGTCACCGTGGTCGCTCCTTTCAACGCGACGTCGCCGCAGCGGATTGGCGAAGGGTCCACGGACCTGCAGGACTCGGCCATCCTGGACGACACGATGGGCGAGGAGCGATTCACGGCCGTGTTCTCTGAGAAGGCGTTCGACGTCGCAAAGGTGAAGGAGCAGCTCCAGAGCGGGGTTCAGGACCCGGACTGCGACGGCTGCCGTTCGCAGAAGCTCAGCTTCCAGAAGACGCGATGAGGCGCGTGCTCGCAGCGCTGTGCCTCTTGGTGGTGGCGAATGCGCTCGCGGCCCCGACTTCCGGTGGTGCCCAGGTGCGGCTGCTGCTCAGCATCGGCAGCAACTACGGCGCGCCGGACGATGCGGTGCTGCAGTTCGCGGAGGAGGACGCGGGGCGGTTCCGGGATCTCTTCACGGATTTAGGTGAGGTCGACTCCAGCCGAGCGCTCCTCCTCCAACGCCCCAACGCCCAACAGGTCCGCGAACGCTTCGCCGAAATCACCGGCCGCGTCAGCGAGCTCCACGCGCAGAGCAAGAACGTTCAACTGGTCGTCTTCGTCTCCGCGCACGGAAGAGGCGGCGCGCTCCACCTGACCGGCTCCGAGCTCCCCGTCTCGGATCTCCGCCAGCTCGCGAAGGACACCGGCGCGGACTTGAAGCTGCTCATCGTGGATGCGTGCGAGAGCGGCGCGGCGGTGACGCGGCAGAAGGGCGCTCGGAAGGGGCCTTCGTATGCGCTCTCCATTCAGCCTCCCGCGGTCACGGGCGACATCTTCATCTCCAGCAGCGGCGCGGCGGAGGCAGCTCAGGAGTGGGACGTGCTCTCCGGCTCGCTCTTCACGCACCACTGGCTCACGGCGTTGCGCGGTGACGCGGACTTCGATGGGGACGGGCGGGTGACGTTGATGGAGGCGTACTCGTACGCCGCTCGACGGACGGTGGCGGAGTCTATCGACGTGGGGCAGCACCCGGAGTTCAACGTCGACATCGCGGGCGCGCAGGACGTGGTCCTCACCGAGCCGAAGAAGAGCAGGGCGCAGGTGGTGCTGGAAGATTCGCTGGAGGGCAGGTTCGTCCTCGTCAGCCAGCCCAAGCCGGACGTCGTCGCTGAGCTCTACAAGCAGCGCGGGCGCCCGCTGAAGATCGCCGTTCCGCCGGGCCGCTACCTCATCCGTCAGACCGCGGGCTTCCGGGTGGCGCTGCAGGAGCTGGAGCTTCCCTACGGCGGCAGCGCGGCGGTGGACGCGAAGAACTTCGTCGTGCGCGATTTTTCCGAGGTGGCGATGAAGGGCGGCGAGGCGGAGTTTCATCCGCATGCGGTCCGCGTCTCCGCGTCCGCGCTGAGCACACCGCTCGAAGGGACGCCCACGCGCCTGGACCTCGGGCTCGCGTATCGGGAGGCGATGGGCGCGTATTGGGGATCGCTCGCGGCGCTCGGAGGCAAGGCGCAGTATCGCGGGGTCAACCTCAACACCAACGAATGGCGCTTCGCGGGCCGGGCATCGGCTGGGTTCCGCTTCTGGCTCGGCCCGATCATCGTCATGCCGGGGCTCGGCATCGAGGCGTCGCTGCTGCGCCAGAGCTACGTGCGCGACGACGAGGCCGCGATCCGCAGATCCTACGGGCCGCTGCCGCAGCGAAACGTCTGGGGCTACGCGGCAGGTCCGCAGCTCTTCGTCGAGGCGCCGATCGTGGGGCCGCTGTTCCTCTCCGGCGGCGTCTCAGGCTGGGTGCGAAACCTGCCGGTGTCACCCGCGACGCTCGCGCAGAACGATGCTCCGGAGTGGACTCTCGGCGGGGATGCCGAAATCGCTCTTGGAGTTCGCTGGTGACTTCCCATTTTTTCGAGCTCGGCCGGTCTCCAACGCGCCAACCAACAATTCGGAGCGGAAGATGACCTCGTTGAAGATCTCGGTGATCGCGTTGAGCCTGCTGGCCCTCGCGGCGTGTGGTGGAGCGAAGAAGCAGGACAAGGCGACCGGCACCGGCTACCAGGGCGACCCGCTGTTCACGGTCTCTGGTCAGATGGCGCTCACCTCGGGCGGACAGCCGTCGAATCCGATCCGTCTCGCGGTGGCGTGGTACCCGGACCAGACGCAGGCCTCCGCGCCGCAGGCGATCATCACGCAGGACGTCCAGTACCAGGGCACCTTCCCGCTGAATTACACGTTCAGCTTCTTCAGCACGCCGCCCGCCACCGCGCTCAACGACTACAAGGAGGCCGGCCAGACCTACAAGGTCGCGTGGGGCATCCTGATGGCCTACGAGGATCTCAACGGCAACGGGCAGCTCGACACGATCCCCGCCGGCGGCAGCCCGATCGATCACATCCTGGGGACGTCGATCGGCGACTACTACAACGGGAACATCGCGACGACGGACAACACGTACGTCGCGTACGTGGATGGCTCCGCGCCGCCGTCGTGGAGCGGCTTCACGCCCGGCTTCAACCTCTGGAAGAACCAGCAGGTGGTGCCGTCCACGACGCAGGTGCCGCTGCAGCTCGACAACACGAACGAACTCGACTTCCTCGTCTGCGAGGAGCTCATCTCCGGCGCGAACCGCAGCTTCGATCTGCCGTGCAACATCGCGCCGACCGGCGGCGTGCGGATCGCCGGCAACGTGTACCTGTCCGACGGCGTCCCTGCGGTCTCGGTGCGGGTGACGGACGGCACGAATCCGATCACCAAGGCGGTGGTCGAGCTCAACGGTCAGACCGTCGGCTTCGACGCGACCAACGGGCTCTACTACGGGCAGGGCGGATCGCTCGTGGTGAACGCGCCGGGCGACAACGTGCTGAAGGTCACTCCGCCGGGCGGGACCGTGCGTGAATTCCACACGAAGGCCACGGGTGACTTCAGCCTGAGCGCGCCGGTGACCTACGCGCGGGTGAAGGGCGGAACGCCGGTGCAACTGCAGTGGAGCGCCGCGCCGGGGACGTGGTTCTACGACGTGCGCGCGTACCGTTCGGAGGCGCCGTACACGCTGGACCACGAGGCGATTCAGTACGCGACCGGGCTGGGGACTGAGACCGCGAGCGTGACGATGCCTTCGGTGGACAGCTGGGAGCAGACGGAGGTCGTCGCGTTCGACAAGGACTACCTGCAGCGCGGGCTCGGCGGATCCAGCGTCAACGCCGCCGTTCTTCGCAGCGCGACGCTGGACGTGATTCCGGCCACTCAGCAGCTCGCGGCGTCAGGGACGATCACCTCGTACAAGTACCAGGGCACCGTGACGGACACGGCGTACCTCTCCGCGTTCGACGGGATCTCGGAGATTGTTCAGAACGCGGTGGTCAGCGTGAACACGACCGTCGCGCCGTGGAATTCGCAGTACCACGAGTTCGCGCTGGAGAGCCCCGGCGTGCTTACCCTCGGCGCGGCGAACACCGTGAAGGTGCAGCAGAGCGGCAAGCCGGACTTCACGGCGACCGTGCAGCTGCCCGGAGATTTCGACGTGATCAACGCGCCGACGACCGTGGCGAAGGGCGGATCGATCGCGCTGTCCTGGAACGCCTCCGCTGGCGCTGCCGGGTACACCGTGTGGGTCAGCGATGGTGTCGGAGGTCAGTCGTTCTACGCGACCACGACGTCCACCTCGCTGACGGTCGAGGGCTTCAATCAGGAGGGCACCGTGTACCTCAGCGTCTACGCGTACGGCCCGACGAGCGGCGACCGCCACCTGCAGGGCGGCGTGCAGAACACGATGGACATCACGGTCACGCCGTAACGGTTGCGGAGTCCACGTCGCAGCCCGGCGCCCGGATCGAGAAAATCGGTCCGGGCGTTTTCACGCGGGCAGGATCGTCGAGTCCCCGCCCTGCACCATCGGATCGCCCTGGAAGTGCAGCGTCATGACGCCGCCCACTCTCACGAGCGCGCCCACTCGGATTGGCAGCTCCTGCCCGCGGCCGACTTTCTGCCCGTCGACCTCCGTCAGCGCATCGGACACGGAGCGCAGCACGAACCCGGTGGACTTCCGCTGCAGCTCGAAGTGCCAGCGGCTCACGCGCGTCGCGCCTGCCGGATCCGCGGGCGTGAGCACGACGTCGTTGGCGATCATCCCGTCCTGCTCCTTCAAGCGTCCGAACCGGATGACGTCCTGAGCGGGGAGGGTAAGCACCGTTCCATCTTCGAACCGCACGCTCACCGGGAACTTCGAGTGATCGTGCCAATCCAGCGAGAGCAGCTCCGCCGGACGATCGATTCCCTTGAGCACGATCGGAGGCAGCCGTCGCGCCTTCAAGCGGATCTTCACGTCGGTGAGCGCGAGGAAGGCCTCGCGGCTGATGCGGATCTCCCCGCCGCTCGCTGAAGCGGCGATCCGCGAGCAGTAGTTCACCGCGTCGCCGGAGACCTGCACCTCATCCGTGAGCACCGGACCGAAGTGGCAGCCCGTCCGCACCGAGAGCCGCTCTTCCGCGGGGCGGCTGTCGTTGTCCACCGAGATGAGCTGCTGCAGCTCCATCATCGACTTGAGCGCGGCTTCCGCGTTCGGGAAGCAGAGGAACGCGCCATCACCCGCGGTGTCCACGATGCGTCCGCCGGAGTGCGCGAGCGCCCGCTGAACGAGATCCACGTGCCGCTGCTGGAGCTTTCTGCCCGCCGCGTCGCCGAACTTCGCGAAGTACGGCGTGGAGCCCACGATGTCCGCGAACGCGAGCGCGAGACGCTTCTCGAACCTGCGCACGAGCGCCTTCGACAGCGCGTCCTGCAGGCGGATGATCCCGGCCATGGAGAGCCGGTTCGCTAGCTCCTCGTAGTCTTCAGACATCGCAGAGCCCGCTTATACGCGAAGATCCGCCGCAGCGGCTTCAAGGCTCGTCATGAGCTGGGCGGTGCGCTGGAGCCGTTCGGTGGCGAGCCGCGTCAACATCGGCGCAATCACCGGCTGGCTGAGGAGCAGCTTCTTCACCTTCTCGGCGGGGAGCCAGAGGACGACGACCTGCGAGGTCGCTCGCACCGAGGCGGACACCGGCAGCCCGAGCAGCACCGAGATCTCCCCGAACACATCCCCTTCCTTCATCTCCGGGTAGGGGACCTCTTTGCCGTCGTTGTTGGTGTGGAACACGGCGCAGCGGCCGCGCAGCAGCAGATAGAACCCGTCGCCGAGCTCGCCCTGTTTGAGGATGAGATCGCCCGCGTCGAACGTCTCGGACTGGAACTCGTTGGTGACCACGACCTTCTGCTGCTCCGAGAGCGGGCGAAGCAGCGGGCTGGAACGGAGGAGGTTCGCGAGCAGCCTGTCCCGATAGAACCGCTGGATCGCATCCCAGATGCCGGGGTGCTTCTTCGCCAGCGCATCGAGGCTCTTCCGCGCGAACTCCAGCACCACCGTGTCCACCGCCGCCACCACCGTCGCGAGCCGCGGCGATTCGGAGAGCAGCGCCATCTCGCCGAAGAGATCGCCCTCGTTCATCGTGGCCACCGTTCGCGGCGCCTGCCCGTCCACTCCGCGTACGACGCCCACGCTGCCCTGAACGATCGCGTACATCGCGTCGCCCTTGTCGCCTTCGCGGACGATCGTCTCGCCTGCGTTGAACGCCTTCGCTTCGACGGCGCCCTGCAGGACCGCGATGAAGTCCTCGCGCGACAGATCGGAAAACAGCGGGATGACCGGGAGCTCGGAGGGCGGGACCGGAGCGGGCTCCGGGGTGATCTCGATGGAGATCTCCTCGCCGATGACGATCTCTTCGTCCTCGGCGACTTCGATGGGTATGTCGATGGGCTCGGGCCCGGGGAGCGCGGTGTTGGGCTTCGGGAGGAGCAGCGCGGAGGAGTCGATCGGCGCGGCGGGGCGGGGCGGCGGCGCGGTGACCGGTCGAGCGGCTCCCGGCGCTTCCTTCCGCTTCGAGTACAGATCCGCCAACGACTCCTGCGTCCGCATGTGCGCGGGATCGAGCTGCAGGATCACCTTGCAGAGCGCGGTCGCCTTGAAGAACTGGCCCGAGGACGCGTAGCTCTGGACGACACCTTCGTACGCGGAGATCGCTTCGGCTTTTTTGCCCAGCCGCGCGAGCAGCTCCGCGACCTTCTGCCGGACCTGGATGTCGCCGGGGGTTGCGACGAGGACCTTACGGTAGTCCTCCAGCGCTGCCGGCAGCTTCCCCTTCGCGACGTACTGGGCCGCCCTGTCCTTCAGCTTCCTGACCGCTTCCGACATCCTTGGGCTCCGTGTGCGCCGAGGCTTTCTTCTTCAGCAACCAGCCCCACGCATCAATCACTTCGTCGTCCTGGGACTTGAGCAGCACCACCGCTGCATCCGCCCCCGCCGCCCTCGCCACGTGCCGCACCTGCGACCACGCGAGCGACCTGTCCATCCGCGCCTTCGCCACGCAAGGCCACGCGAGCGGACTCACGAACTGCCAGAGCCCCAGCGTGACCCACGTGAGCGGTACCTGCGGATAGCAGAGAACTTTCCTCGGAGTCGATGCGTAGTCGGCGAACCAGAACGTCGTCGCGCCCGTGGCGTAGAGGTCAAAGCCACCCAGGAGATCGTAGTCAGACGCGGGGCTGTTCACGACGCTGCGGCCATTGGGGATGAGACCCTTCGGATAGCTCTCCACGAAGAGGAGGATCCTGGTGCCGTCAGGGCCTATGTCGGACTCGCGCAGCGCGCTGAACTTTTCGAGGACCGTTTTCTGATGTGATTCGTCCTTGTCCTCGGGAGTGAACTCCATCACGTGCGCGCGAGGACGCAGCGTCGCGCAACCGGCGACGAGACTTGCGAGTGCGACCAGCAGGGCGGCTCGGGTCATGGCGCGTAGGTACCATGAGCGGCCGCGGGGGAGGGAACCGCGGACTCGGCTCGCAGTCCGGTTCGCGGTGATCCGGCGGGTACGGGTGGCCGAGGGGCCAAGCGCGGGCGGTGGCTTGCAGACAGTCTACTGATGCTCAATCGCCGCCGCGCGCTGGTTCGCCTCTTCGAGGCTCATCGGCCGGATGTTCTTCGCCTTGAGCGAGTCCTGGTGACGCGACCACTCGTCGGCGGTGATCGGCGCGTCGGCCTGAGCGGCGCTGAGGGTCTGGCCGTTCTTCGCGGCCTCCTTCATGCGCTCATCCCGGACCTGCGCGATCACGTCGAACATGGCCTCGTCCACGGCGAACATCCCTGCCGCCGGTGAGTAGTCAGCGCCGCACGCGGAAGCTCCGCCCATCACGGAGGAGCCCATCTGTGCCTTCACCCGGAACAGGCCGAACCCCGGCTTGAGACCGCGCACGCTGCCCGCGTTCAGCGTCCCTTCGAACACCTTCTCGCCGGTCTGCGCGTTGGTCACCGTCACCGGGTTTCCATCGAAGTAGCTGAACAGCCACAGCTCGCCTGAGGTGGTGATGAGGAAGTCGTTGTCGATGCCGCCGCCCTCGATGCCGGTGCCGAAGTGGTGCTCCGCGTAGCCGGCCTTGTAGTGCTCGAACGCGGCGACCACGAGGTTCACCGAGACGTCGCTCTCCACGTGCACGTACTTTTTCGCCATCGTCATCGTCTTGATCTGCCCGCGCTTCACCGTGCCCTTGAAGATCGTCTGCTTCGTCTCGAGGTCCGTCACCGTCACGTTCGCGTCCGAGATCTGCGAGAGGATGTTGAGATCGTTCACGCCCGTCGTGAGTGAGCCCACGTACGTGTAGAACTCGTGGCCCGAACCGCGGCCGTTCGCAGCCGGGACGATGAAGCCTTCGTCGTAATAGACCTCGACGCCGATCTTGCTGCCCTCGGACTTGAACTCGAGCACGCGGTTGCCGACGAGGTCGTGGCCCGCCATCGTCAGGTGCTCACCGCCCGCGAGCTTCTTCGTGTGCAGCACCTCCCCGGTCTTCCGATCGATCACCTGCACGTCCGCGTCTTCGTACGCCCAGACGACGACCTTCTCCTCATTCGAGTACGTGGACGACGGGAGCTGCGTGAAGAAGTGGTTCGAACGGAACTCGCCGTTCTGATCCTTCAGGAAGTACCCGACGACGGCGCACGAGGTGGGAGTGCCCACAAGGATCGCGGCCTTCTTGTCGGAGAGAAATCCGAACACGCCCATGCCGGTGGAGACCGTCTTGGTTTCGCCCTCGCCCACCGTGCCCTGCCAGATGGTTCCGCCCTTCTCGAGCGACACGATCCGCACGTTCGTCCCTGCCTCGTACCCGTGAACCACCGCCTCGCCCGCCGTGTAGAAGTACGTCGTGTACAGAGGTGGGTGCTTCTCCTTCACCGCCGCGGTCTTCTCCGTCGCGATGGGCTTCCCCGAATCAGCGAGTGGCTTCACAGCGGGACCAGCGGCTACGAGCAGCGACAGCGCGAGGGAAACGGCGACCATTCAGGGCCTCTCAGCAAGACGTGAGGACCCATTGAACGGCCGACCTGGAAAAAGGATCTACCGGCGCGCGATGGTGATGACCGGCAGCTGCGGGGCCTTCGGAGACACCCGAACCGCCTCGAACGACACCGCGCCTGCGAGCGCGATGACGACGCACGCCGCCGCACCCGCCAGCATCCACTCCGAAGCGGAGGTCTTACGCGAAGCCACCCGCGCGAGAAGGTAGGCGAGGGCACCGGCGACGAGCGACGCGAGCCCCCGACCGTAGAAGTCCATCGCGAGCGGGGAGGTCCGCTCACCGAAGCTCCACGACATGCTCTCCGGATCGAGCCACAGCATCGGCGCGTGCAAGAGGTGCACGAGCACATACGTCGCGGGAACGACCACCGCGCAGGCAGCCACTGCCGCCGCTTTCGATCGCGCGCTCATCAGTACACCACCAGGTTTCCGAGGCTGCTCAGCGGAACGCTCGTTCCGGCTGCGTTGAACGCTGGGTTCGCGTAAAGCTGCGAGCCGTTCATGTCGTAGAAGGTCTCGGTCACGCTGGCGCCGTTGATGGTCACGATCATGAAGCCGTAGCCGGACTTCGAGAACGGCCCCTGACAGCCGGACAGCGCGTAGAGGCTGGTGCCGCCTCCGCCGGAGACCACGTAGCGGACGTTGTTGATGGTGCTCCAGAACACGAGGTCGTGATCATGCCCGGTGAAGTCGGTGGTGAGCGTGTTGTTCTCGAACGTCGTCTTGAACGTTCCCTGCATCGACGTGCTGCTGCCGTGGCTGCCGCACGAGTAGAGCGGGTGATGGTGGAACGCGAACAGCGGCCCGCCCTTGAGTGTGCTCAGCGCGGAGTTGATCCAGTTGGTCTGCGTCGTCGTGATGGAGTTGGTGTTGATCGCCACGAAGCCCGCGTTGCCGTAGACGAACGCGTAATAGAGATCCGAGCCGGAGCTGGACTGCGGCGCGATGTTGTAGACGGAGAAGTTCGATCCGGTGTCGTGGTTTCCCTGCGCGGCGAACACCGGCACGTTGGCGAAGAAGTCCTTCGCGACGTTGTAGTAGTCGTCCCAGTTCGCCGCCGAGCCGGCCGCGTCGTTGTTGTCGCCGGTCTGGATCGCGAAGCGCGGGTTCTTCGCCTTGATCGCCGCCGCGACCATGCCCCATTCAGCGTGGCCTCGCGCATCGCCCACGACGGCGAAGCTGAACGGTTTGGGGTTCGTCGCGTAGTCGAACGCGGTGAGGAAGGTGCCGGTGGAGACCGCCGTGCCCGCTCGGACGCGGTACTGGTAGCTCGTGTCCTGCGTGAGTCCCGAGAGCTGGATCACGTGGCGGGTGACCGCGGTGCTCTCGGTGAACGTCTGGCTGAGCGCGCTTTGGCCGTAGTCCACGCTCGCCTTCACCGCGACGTCGGTGATGAAGAACACCACGATGCCCGTGCGGGTGACCGCGTGCAGCGAGACCGGCTTCACGAAGCTCGCGGTGGTCGTGTTCGGAGCGTTGATCGTGACCTGCGTCATCGCGGGAGCGGATGAGAGTCCCTTCGCGTCCGTCGCCACGAGCGAGAACGCGAGCGTCGTCGTCGCCGTCACGTTCGGCGCGGTGAACTTCGCCGTCGCGGTGCTCGCGCCGTTCAACGCGACGTTCGGGCCGGAGGTCTGCGTCCACTGATAGCTCGCGATCGCATCGCCATCCGGATCCGTCGCCGAGCCCGCCAGCGTCACCGTCGCGCCCACGCTCACCGTCTGCGCCGCGCCTGCGTTTGCGACAGGCGGCCGGTTGCTGCTCGCCGGCATCACCGTGATCGACGCGGTGGCGCTGTTGGTCGCCCCGTGTCCGTCGTCCACCGTGAGCTTGAAGCTGAGGGTCGCGTTCGCGGTCACGGTTGGCGCGGTGAAGGTGGGCTGCGCCGCGGTGGCATCACTCAGCGCGACCGTGGGGCCGGAGAGCTGCGACCACAGGTACGTGATCGAGTCGCCATCCGGATCCGAAGAAGAGGTTCCGTCGAGCGTCACCATCGACGCGGACTGGACGCTCGGTGCCACGACGATCGATGCGACGGGTGGCTGGTTCGTGGAGTTGACCGGCTGAATCGTGACGGCGGTGGAGGCGACCGACTGGTCTTTCCCGTCTGACACCACCACGCGGAACACGAGCGTCGTGGGCGAAGTCACCGCTGGCGCGATGAAGCCCGCCTTGTCCGAGTTGCCATTCGTCAGTGCGACCTGCGGCTGTCCGCCCGTCTGAGTCCACTGGAAGCTGAGCGGCTCATTCTCCGGATCGGTCGACGCGGACGCATCGAGCGTGACCTGCGCGCCCGGAGCGACCGTCTGCTCGGCGCCCGCCACGGCCACGGGAACACCATTGACCGCCGTGACGGGCGGCTGAGGCGCACCGTCTCCGAGCTTCGAAACCTGACCCTCGCACGCCGCAAACAGCAGCAGCGCGGCGGGGGCGAACCGGAGGAGGCGTGGCATAGTGGGAAGGCATGTCAGCAATGGCCGTTCCGCCACGCAAGCTGCTGAAATCGTTTCGTCTTTCAGCGGTGACAGGCCGCTGACCCATGCGCCTGGATGCTCCAGTTGTCCGACCCTCGTTACAGCGAATGCAAACGCTGTTGGTGGCGGCCGCGGCGGCGGTGAGCCATTTCCCCGCGCTGTTTGCGGGGTTCACCTGGCTGGACCACGGCGACATCGAGAGCGGCGCTGCGATCGCTCCGCCTGCGCACTGGCTGGAGCTGTTCACGCACGGCTACGCGCGCACCGGCTTCTACCGGCCGGTCACTGCGCTGTCGTTGTCCATCGACGGGCTCGTCGGCGCGCCGTGGATGTTCCATCTGACGAACGTCGCTCTGCACGCCGCTGCGTCGGTGCTGCTGATGCGAGCTGCTCTCGCGCTCGGGGTTCCGCGTCGGGCTTCCGTGTTCGCGGCGATCCTGTTCGCGGTCCATCCGGTCGCGAGCTCCATGGTCGTGGATCAGATCACCACGCGCACCGACTCGCTCGCCGCGTGCGCGCTCTTCGGGCTCATCGCTGCATGCGCGGCGCGGCGCCCCGTGCTCGCGCTCATCGCAATGCTGTTGGGTGCGTTGTCGAAGGAGACCGCGCTCGTGCTCGGCCCGATGTTCGTGGTGCTCACGCTGCTCGGAGGGTTGTCAGCGAAGGACGCCCGAACAACCGTGATCACCGCCGGCGTCGGCTGGGCTTTGGCGTTGTCGTTGCGGCTGCTGTTCGCGCCTCCGTGGAGCTCACACGCGCTGCCGCTTTCTGGAGTCGCCGCGGTCGCGACGCGGCTTGGCTCCGTCGCGAGGAGCGCGTACGTGCTGCTCGTTCCCGACTCGCGCGTCTGCGATGCGTTCCCGATTCTCTCGGCGACGGACGTGAAGGCCTGGGTTGGTTTGATCGTGGCCGTCGTCTTGATTGTCTACGCGGCCATTCGACGCGGGCCGATGTTGTTCGTGCTCCTCGCGCTGTTGCCTTCGCTGGCGCTGGTTCCGGTGCCGCGCTTCTGGTCGCCGCATTACCTGTATCTGCCATTCGGCTTCCTCTCGATGGCGATCGCACTGGAGATCGATCGTCTCGGCCGAGCAGGCGCGTACCTCCTCGGAGCCGTCGCTCTGCTCTGGGCGGCGGTCAGCTTCCGAACGGCCTTTCACTTTCACGACGACGCCTCGCTCTTCGCGCGCGAAGTGGAGGGCCGCCCGTTCTGTCGAGAGGCCCAGCTCTATCTCGGAGATTGGAAGCGGCAGCACGGTGACACCGAGGGCGCGGCCGAGGCCTATCTGCTCGCCGCTGCGCCGACGCCGCGCGTGATCTCCTATTCGGACGAAGCGGCGGCGCTGCAGAACCTCGGGCTCGTGCGGCTGGAACAGAAGCGGTTCGACGAAGCGGCACAGGCGTTTCGCGGCGCGCTCGCTGATCAGAATGACGGCGTCGTTCGGCGGCAGCTTCGTCACAACCTCGCGGCCGCTGCGCTCGGGAAGGGCGACTACGAAGAAGCGATGCGCCTGCTCTCGGCGGAGGCTGCGCGGCCGGATGCGATGCCGGAGTCCGTCGAGTTGCTCGCGCGTGTGCTGGTTGCGCTTCATCGCGACGACGAGGCGAAAGCGCTTCTCTCCGACGCGCAGGCGAGAGGTATCTTGAAGCGATGAGGAAGAGGCGACGCGGATGCCGCGCACGACCATTCGGAGCGCTCGTCGCCACCGCGTTCGGCCTTCTGATGTGCTGCTCGAAACAAGCACCGAAGCCAATCGAGCCCGTGCGCGATGCGGGCGCTGCGGTCGCGATGGTCCCCAAGGTGAGCTGGCCCGCGGACCTGACGGAGGGCGTGCGCCGAATGCGCATTTCGCGTCAGCGCGGCAATGAGCCTGTGCGGCAGTCGGACGTGTCGCTCGACGGGTCCGGCGTGTGGAAGATGGACGCGCCGTTCAAAGGGGACGCGGATCCGGATTCAGTGGGTGCGCTGCTCTTCGCGCTGAAGTCGCCGCAGGTCTTGCGGACTGCGACGAACGGAATCGTTCCTGACGAAGCGATTCCGGCGTTCACGATTCTCCTCGACGCCAGCGGCCGCGAGAACGTGGTGACGACGTTTCAAAGCCCGCTCGGAGCGCCGGTGCCGGTGCGCATCGATGGCGTCGGCGAGTTCCTCGTCGCGCCCACCGAGTTCGCGACGAAGCTTCCGGACCCCGCTGACTTCGGCGCCGCGGGCCTGTGGGTCAGCGCGGCGGGGAAGGGAACGTCGCTGGAGGTGAAAGGTCCGACGAGCTACCGCATGGAGCTCTCCAACGGCGAATGGAAGGTCGCGGGCGATCGCCGCAAGACCATCGAAGATCTCGAAGACGTGCCGGGCGTCATCACCGGCCGGGTGGCGATCGATCATCGAACCGACGCGTTGTCGATGCTCGGCCTCGACAAGCCGGTCGCGACGGCGAAGCTGTGCGTCGGATCCGACTGCCGCGAGTTCAAGTTCGGCCGGGCGAAGCTCAACGGCACAGAGCATCACTTCGCGCTCGCTCCGCAGTCCACGCCGGTCGAGCTGCACGCGCCGGACTGGAACCTGCTCGTGAACGGCCCCTTCATCGGAAAGAAGAAGTAGCCCTGCGCGCGCTCCTCGTCCTCCATGCGCTGTGCGCGATGGCGTTGGGCGGCGCGTCCACCCACCTCGCGATCCTGACGCTCTCGCGCCTGCGGGGACGGCCGATGCTCGGGCGGCTCACGCGGATCTATTCAGTGACGGCGGCGGCGCTGTTGCTCGCGACCGTCACGCTCGGCCTCGTCATCTACCCGGCGTACAAAGTCCACGTCGTCGCTCCGTACTTCTGGGACCACGCGAAGTGGGCTGCGGCGTTGTTCGACGTGAAGGAGGCGCTGGGGCTGTTCGCGCTGCCGTTGGGCCTGGGGCTGTTCGTGATGGGCCGGCGCATGGATCCGGACAAGCCCGCGCATCTGGTGTTCGCGGTCTGCGCGTTCGGGCTGTTCCTCATCACCGCGTTCTGCATCGTCGCGGGGCTCGTGATCGTCGCTGAAAAGGGCGTGTGACACCGCTCGGCTTGCCTCTGGCGTGCGCCTGAGCGTTGTTGATATTGCGCGCCCTCTCTGGCGCTGTGGCCGACAGCGCCTTCGCTCGATCCTCACCATGACCCGGATTCTCGTAGCGCTCAGTGTCGTCACCGCATCCGTCGCATTCGCTCACTCAACCGGCGAGGTTTCTCTCAGCTCCGCCGGATGTAACGGCTGCCACTTCGGCGGCTCAGCGCCGACGGTGACGCTCGTCCCGAGTGCCACGACGGTTCGCGCGGGCGCGACGCTCGACTTGACCGTGACGGTGAGCGCGACGAACAAGAACACCTCGAACGTGGGCTACGCGGGTTTCAATCTCTTCGCGAGCGGCGGCACCTTTACGGCGCCGGGCAGCGGAGCCCGGATTCAGTCGAATCAGATCACGCACAACACTCCGAAGATGGAGAGCGGCGGGACGATCACCTGGAGCGGCAACGTGTGGCGAGCGCCCCTGCAGGCCGGGACGATCACCTTCGGCCTCTGGGGCAATTCCGTGAACCGCAACAACGTGGAGAGCGGCGATCTCGCGAACTCGTCGGCCATCACCAAGACGGTCACCGTCACGTGCGACACGCAGGCGGAGACCTGCGCGGGCAAGAGCTGCGGGGACGTCACCGACAACTGCAACCAGACCGTGAGCTGCGGCACGTGCTCGGGCTCGGACGTCTGCAACGCGTCGAACGTCTGCGGGCCGCCGGGAGTTGATGCGGGCACGGTGGATGCCGGGATTCCGGATGCGGGGAGCGGCGGAGGCGCCGGAGGTGGTGCCGGTGGTGGCAGCGGTGGCGGGGTTGGCGGTGGTACCGGCGGTGGCGGAGGGACGACGGCGATCCCGGACGGCGGCGTCGTCGAAGGTCCGGATGCCGCGGGCGGCTGCAGCTGCAACGCGACTCAGGGCGGAGTGTTCGCGTTGATGGCGCTGGGCGCGCTGCTGCTTCGCGCGAACAAGCGGCGAGCGGTGTAGCGACGCTGGACGCTCGAACGGGGGTGACGCTCAAGTCACCGGAACGTTCACCGAGCTCCCAGCCGACGCATCACTGACCGGGACGACGTGCACCATGTGCGCGACGTGCTCGAACACGCGGAGCGCCTCGAAGCTCAGCTTCTGCCACCTGCGCGTCGGCAGATAACGAAACGTGAGGCGCACTCGCGCGGCGCTCGTCTGCTGCAGGAAATGGATCAGCACGGTGACGGTGGACGAGTTGAAGAAATCCAACCCCTCGAAGTGCATGTCGATCTCGGCGTTGCTCGCCTGAGCGTCCGAGAGCAGGCCCGCGAGAAACGGGTTCAGCGCCTCTCCGGGGAAGCGTTGTTCGCTCCGCCCGAGCCAGTCCACCCTGATGACGGTGGGCTTCGGACGTGAGGTGTTGATGCGCAGCGTACCGTCGGTCAGAAGCTTCAAAGAGATCTCCTGGGTACCTCTCACTACGACGCACCGCCAACGCCAATTGGCGAGGGAGCCCAGCGCCCGGAGCACTATGCTTTCGTCATGACGCAAACGCAGAGCCTCATCGCCGCCCGCGAGTCGATCGAGCGCGATCGAGAAGAGCAGCGGATCCTCGCCGAGAGCGCGCTGGTCGGAGAGCGTGCGGTCTCCATCCTCCGCATCGTGATGTGGGTGCTGCTCGGGATCGCGTTCAGCGGCGTCGAGGCCCCAGGCCACAAAGCGGAGGAGGCGAACCCGCTGCATATCGGTGCGATCGGCGGCTGGCTCTTGTTCGCGATCGTCGTCGCGGTGGTGCTTCGGCGGGTGACCTTCACGCCGCGCCGGGCGATGGCGTGGCCGATCGTCTTCATGCTGGTCGACTTCGGCGTCCTCATCGCGCTCGAGTCCACGAGCATCGACGCCCCGCGCCCCGAGGTGACGATGGGCATCTTCGCCATCCTGATCGCCTTCTCCGTCGCGCGCTTCCGCACTGTGCACGTGGTGCTGTCCGCGCTCTTCGGACTGGGCGGCTACGTCTCCGCGATGGCGATTCACCACCTGCTCGACTGGCGGAGCTGCGTGGTCGTCGCCGCCGCGTATGCGTGTCTGGGTGGCGTGATGTGGTGGGCGAACCGGCGGGTGCGGCGGATGTTCGTGGACGTGCGGAGAGGCGAGAACCTCGCCCGGTTGATGCCGCGTCAGGTGGCGGCGCGGATCCTCGCGAGCGGCGGCGTCGCGCTCAAGCCGGTCCAACGCGAGGTGACCATCCTGTTCAGCGACCTGCGGGACTTCACGAGCATGAGCCAGAAGATGGATCCCGGCGGAGTGCTGGCGCTGCTCGACGAGTACTTCTCGGAGATGTCGCAGATCGTGAAGGGCCACGACGGGATGGTGAACAAGTTCATCGGCGACGGGATGCTCGCGGTGTGGGGCGTGCCGGACGCGCTGCCGAACCACGCGGAGCTCGCCGTGCGCGCCGCGCTGGACATGCGGAAGGCGATCGAGGCGCTCAACTCGCAGCACGCGAAGGACGGCCGGCCGATCTTGAGGATTGGAGTCGGGATTCACACGGGCGAAGTCGCTGCGGGGATGCTCGGCGGCCCCGACCAGCACGAGTACACGGTCATCGGTGACGCGGTGAACCTCGCCTCACGGATCGAAGGCCTCACGAAGAAGGCCGGTACGGACATCCTCGTGAGTGAAGCGACGTGGCAGCGGTGCGAAGGGAAATTCGCGGGCGAGAGCGTCGGCGCGGAGCAGGTGAAGGGCCGCGATGAGGCGGTGACGGTGTATCGGGTGAAGGGAAGCGCGCGGGGGGAGAATACCGAGGCGGTCCGTGCGGCGAGTGCGTGAGGCGTCGTATCGCGCGTGGATTAGACCGCGCCCCTGAGCGTGCGCGGCCGGGAGCATCCCATTTGCGGAACGTCCTTCCGCTTCACTTCCATTGTGGAAGTAGCGCTCATGGCTCAGCGGGGCAGCGTGTCTCCCTCGGTTCACTCCCAATCTGGGAGTAGCGCAGCATCGGCGGGCCGGCGCCTAAGCGTTCGCGTCGGTTCACTCCCAATCTGGGAGTGGCCCCCAACCTGGAGCAATGCAGCGTCCACCGGCTCAGGAAGCAGAGCGCGAACGGCACTCGGAGACGAATCTGGTACATCGGCGTCCCGCGAAACGGCCGCGGGTGTGAAAACGTCGCGTGGAGTCCGAACTTCACTCGCAGACGAGGCGAGTCCCGCCGGCGCTCACGCCGCGCCGAGCATCGCAGCGACCCGCGTCAGCACCTCGCCCGCCGGCGCATCGACGCGAACGTCCGCACAGGCATCTCCACGCGACTCACCCAGATTCACGATCGCCACCGGGATTCCGAGCTCCTTCGCCTTGAGCACGAACCGGTACCCCGAGAACACCGCGAGCGACGAGCCGACGACGACCAACAAGTCCGCAAACTGCAGCGTCTTGAAGCACTCCTCGACGCGAGCCTTCGGCACGTTCTCACCGAACAACACCACGTCCGGCTTCAGCACGCCGCCGCACTTCACACACGGCGGGACCACGAAATCCCGAAGCGCCTCCTCCGGAATGTCGGCATCTCCGTCCGGTGCGAGCGGCACATCCACGTTCGCAAACACAGGATTCGCGGAGTGGATCCGACTCTGAAGCTCGTCGCGAGCTCCGCGCTCACCGCAGCCCATGCACAGCGTCTCCGCGAGCGCACCGTGCAGCTCGATCACCCGCGAGCTTCCGGCCTTCGCGTGCAGCCGATCCACGTTCTGCGTGATGACCGTTCCCACGACGCCGTCCTTCTGAAGCGCCGCGAGTGCCCGATGTCCCCCGTTCGGCTGAAACTCCCGAAACCTTGGCCAGCCGAGCGCAGATCGCGCCCAGTACCGAACGCGCATCTCGGGCCGGGTCATGAACTCGCGGAACTGAATCGGCCGGCGCGGCTTCTTGCGCGACTCCGGGCCGCGATAATCGGGGATGCCGGACTCGGTGCTGCAGCCCGCGCCCGTGAGGACCAGCGCCTCGCGCCGGAACATGA
>JBJMQN010000549.1:0-5414 GCA_045802665.1 Myxococcaceae bacterium
AGCGCCATCCCGCGCTCGACGTCCAGCGCGGTGCGCACGCCCGTCAGCGACAGCCCGAGCTCCACCAGCGTGATCGCCACCGCCGGACGCATCCCGACGACGATGGTGTGCGCGTCCAGCACCCGGGACATGAGCGCGATGTTGCCGAGGATCCGCCCGATGAAGCTGTCCACGACTTCCAGCGACGAGATGTCGATCAGCACCCCGCGCGCGGCGGTCTGGCTGATGCGGGTGGTGAGATCGTTCTGCAGCGTCGTCGCGAGCTGGTCGTGCATGTCCACCTGGATGGTGACCAGGAGGAACTTGCCCATCCGGAGAATGGGGATGCGTTCCGTCATCGCTTATTGCCCAGCCTGTCCAGGGCCCTCGGCCAGAGTCTTCGGAGCGGGTTTGCCGTGCTTCTGCACCCGGTAGCCGATGCGCTGGAGCGCGAGCTGGAGCGCGGACGCCAGAGACGCCTTGGTCGTCACATCGCCCAGGTCCACGCCGAGGTGCACGATGGTCTGCGCAATCTGGGGGCGGATGCCCGAGATGATGCAGTCCGCGCCCATGAGCCGGGTGGCGGTGATGGTCTTGATGAGGTGCTGCGCGGTGAGCGTGTCCACGGTGGGCACGCCTGTGATGTCGATGATCGCTATCTCCGAGCCCGTCTCCACGATGCGCTGGAGCAGCGCCTCCATCACCGTCTGCGTGCGCCCGGAGTCCAGCGTGCCGATGAGCGGCAGCGCGAGCACGCCGTCCCACACCGTCACGACCGGCGTGGAGAGCTCCATCATGTCGCGCTGCTGGCGGAGGATGACCTCCTCGCGGCCCTTCTGATGAACCTCGGTGGTGTAGAGCGCGAGGCGGTCCAGCACCTCGGTCAGGCCCCAGAGCTGATCGGCGAGAGCGCTCGCGTCGTTGCCGGCGAGCTCACGCACCTTCGCGAAGAGCGGCAGCTTCAGGCTGAGCACGAACGACGCGGTCTCGGACGGAGAGAAGCCCTGCTGGCCGCGCGTCCTCGAGATGGAGCCCAGAAATTCGCGCACCGGCTCCCAGCTGGAGGCGGTGATGGCCTGCGTGTTTCCGCCCGCGACCGCGGCCTGAAAGAGGCGGAGAAACTCCGAGGACTGCGCGCGGAGCTCGCTCTCCTTCATGAGATCCGGCCGGTACGTGTCGGCGGACGTCTGGGCCTTCAACCACTGCCCGAGGATTTCCTGCTCACTGCCTTTGAAGAGTTCGGAGATCGTGCCCTTGGCCATTCGCGGCGGACGTAGCCCGGACCCGGAGGGTGATCCACGTACGAGTGAAGGTCTGTCGTCGCCGAGACATCGATGAGGTGTGAGACGCCCCCTCCGGCCAGAAGAGATTACAGGCTCTGCGCCGACGAACGGCCGCACCCTTTGAGCTCTCAGCGGGTTGCGATGGGTACGTCGCTTGCTCTTCGCCAGACCCATGGAGCGTTCGAAGCCCTACACCGTCGTGATGAAGAAGCCGGCGTCCCAGCACCTGCGTTCCCTGCCGCTGTCCGCGTTCGTGGGCGTGCGGCGCGTGCTGAGCGAGCTCGCGACGGCGTTGGGCGAAGGGCTCACGGCGGTGGAGGGAGCGATTCACCATCTGGAGCTCGCGGGGCGGGTGCCGCCTGGTTGCTCGAAGCTCCGCTACTCGGTGGATCCGGAGCGCCGCACGGTGTTCGTGCTCGAGCTCGGTCGCTGAGCGGGCGAGGGGGGCGGCTGGCTTCGGCGAATAAGCGATGCCAGCGGCGGGGTTGGGCCCCATATGGATCGCCCCGCCAAGCTGAAAGCCCGCATTCTCGTCGTCGATGACAAAGACGAGAACCTCACCGCGATGCGGGCGGTGCTGGAGCCTCTGGATGAGGAGCTGGTGTTCTGCAGCTCCGGTGCGGAGGCGCTGCGAGCGCTGATGTTCGGCGAATTCGCGCTCATCCTGCTCGATGTGCAGATGCCTGAGATGGACGGGCTGGAGACCGCTGCGCTCATCCGCACGCGCGAGCGGACGCGGCACGTTCCCATCATGTTCGTCACCGCGTTGGCTCGCGAGACGGCGTGGGTGACGCAGGGCTACGCGCACGGCGCGGCGGACTACCTGCTCAAGCCGCTGGATCCACAGATCCTCATCGCCAAAGTCAGCACGTTCGCGGAGCTGTGGCGGCGCGGAAAGCTCCTCGAGCAGCGCGCCGCCGAGGTCGAACGGGCGCGCATCTCTGAACGCGAGGCGCGCCTGTCGTCCGAGTTCGAGCAGCAGCTCGTGGGCATCGTGAGCCACGACATCCGAAGTCCGCTGTCCGCGGTGAAGGCCACCGCCTCCGCGCTGCTGATGGATCGCAGGGACCCTGCCGTGGAGCGCGGGCTTCAGCGCATCTGCCGCGGCGCCAACCGCATCGACCAGCTCACGAACCTCCTCCTCGATTTCACCCGAGCGCGCCTGGGTGGCGGCATCCCCGTCGCGCCCGCGCCGGCGGATCTCCGCGAGGTGTGCCGGGCCGTCGTGGACGAGACCGTCGCGGGTCACCCAGACCGTCAGGTCCAGCTCTCGTTCGATGACGGCGACGGCATGGGCAGCTGGGATGCCGCGCGGCTGACGCAAGTGCTGACGAACCTTGTCGACAACGCGTCCAAGTACGGCACCCCGGGCAAGCCCATTCAGGTGACCGGGCGCCTCACGGGAGAGACCGTGTCCATCTCGGTGCACAACGAAGGCGACCCCATCAAGCCCGAGCTGCTCCCGGTCCTCTTCGAGCCCTTCAGCCGCGGGCAGCAGACGGAGGCCACCACGAAGCTGTCACTGGGCCTTGGCCTCTACATCGTGAAGGCGATCGTCGACGCGCATGGCGGAGACGTGGGTGTGGTGTCCGATGCCGTGAGCGGGACCACGTTCACGGTGACCTTGCCGAGGCGCGCCGCTATCGCCGAAGAGCTCGCGCCGGGCGCCCTGCCGCTTCGCCAGAGCGTCTAGGCGAGGGTTCGCAGAGCCCATTCTCAGCCAGCACCGGTTGTGTACGCTCCCGGCCAGCCCGCCACGTCGGACGGGTGAGGGGAGAGGACCCGTGCTGGCTTTCGCGCTCATCCCGCTGCTCTGCGCAGCGGAGCCGAGTCTTCGTCACACGGAGATTTCGGCGGGCCTCTCCGGCGTCGGAGCGGGCTACACCGTTCGCGGCGGGATGAACGGGGACTTCACGCTGGGCCCGGACGTGCGCGCGCAGCTCCTGTTCTCCGGCGTCACGGTGGACAGCGCCTTTCTGCTCTCCGTGCCAACCGATGCGTTGGGCGTCGCGACGAGCTCCACGCTGACCCTCCGGCTCGGCTACACGGCCGAGCGCTTCCAAATCCTGTTGGGCGCGGTGGCCCAGTACGCACAGGAGGCGCAACCTGCACTGCAGCTTCTGCCGTCCGTACGCGCGGAGGCGGAGTTCACGAAACGGCTTCGGTTCTCCGCGTCGCTGTTCGGCCATCACGGGCTCGCGCCGGTGGAGCTCGCGTGGGAGCAGGAGAGCTTCTCCGTGGGCTACCTGCCTCCGTTGGGCGGAAGCTTTCAGCTCCGAGTGCCGGTGGGCGGCGAGGTGGCGCTCTCGGTGGGGGCGCTCGCGTTCCGGCTCTACAACACGGACGTGGCGATGGTGAGCGTCGCCGGCGTGCTGGGGGTGCAGCGATGAGCGCGCGAGGGCCGCTCGGACTCGCGTTGCTGCTGGTCGCAGGTTGCACCGCGCGGCCGCCGAGCTTCTCCGAGCAGTTCGACGCGGAGACCGTCGGGCGCACGCTGCCTTCGAACTTTCTGCTCGGCACCGCCACCGCGTCGCATCAGGTCGAAGGCGGCAACTCCAACGACTGGACGGACTGGGAGGCGAGCTCGTACCCCGATGGCAGGCCTCACATCCGGAACAATGATCAGTCCGGCCTCGCGACGGATTCGTGGAATCGCTTCGACGAAGACCTCCAGCTCATGAAGTCCCTCGGCAGCAACGCGTACCGGTTCTCCATCGAATGGAGCCGCGTGGAGCCCGAGAAGGGCGTGTTCGACGACGCGGCGCTGGACCGCTATCGCGACTGGGCGCGCAAGCTCCGGCAGAACGGCATCACGCCGATGGTGACGCTGTGGCACTTCGCGCTCCCGAAGTGGGTGGCGGCGCAGGGCGGCTTCGAAGTCGACGAGACGAAGGACGACTTCCGCGTCTACGTCGCGCACGTGGCGGAGCGGCTCGGCGCGGACGTGGATTTCTGGTGCACCCTCAACGAGCCCAACGTCTACATCACGTTCAGCTATCTGCTCGGGCAGTGGCCGCCGGGCAAAGTGGATCAGGCGCTCTCGGGGGACGTGCTCGCGCGGCTGATGGAGGCGCACGCGGTGGCGGCGCAGGCGCTGCGCGAGAACGACGTGACGGATGCGGACGGCGACGGCTTCGCCACCCGAATCGGCATCGCGCAGCACATGCGCATCTTCCAGCCCGCGACGCAGGCGACGTTGGACATCGCGATCGCGGGGCTCACCGACGAGTACTTCAACTCATCCTTCATCGACGCGGTGGCGACCGGCCACATCCGGCTGAACATCCCCGGCGCGGTGGACATCGATCGCGACGTGGAGGGGCTCAAAGGCAGCTTCGACTACCTCGGCATCAACTACTACACGCGAGACCACGTCCGAGCGGACCTCACCGACCCCGCGCTCTCGCACCAGTACGTGCCGTCTTCGCGCCCGATGAACGATCTCGGCTGGGACATCTATCCCGAGGGCCTGTACGTGCTCGTCAAACGCTTCAGCAGATACGGCTGGCCCATCTACATCACCGAGAACGGCATCGCGGACGCGGCCGGAGACAAGCGGCCGCAGTACCTCCTCCAACACCTCGCCGCGCTGGAGCGAGCGCATTCGGAGGGCGTCGACGTGCGCGGTTATTTTCACTGGGCGCTGCTCGACAACTTCGAATGGGCGGACGGCTTCACTCCGCGCTTCGGGCTCTACTCCGTGAACTACGCTGATCCGACCCTGCCGAGGAACGTCACGCCGGCGGTGGAGACGTTCAAGACGGTGGCCGGGAACCTGGGAGCAGAACCTTGAAGCGACCGCTGCTCATCGTCCTCACGCTGTCCGCGCTCAGCCTCGGCGCCGCGAAGAAAAAGAGCGTCGAGGAGCGCTACACCGCGCCGATGAAGGGCTCGGGCTACGCGGTGACCGTGCACGCCCCTCAGCTCCTGAAAGTGGGCGCGGCCGCCGAAGCGAAGGTGGAGGTTCAGACCGTGGGGAGCGGCGAGCTCGCTCGGGTCGCGAAGGTTGCGATCGAAGTGAGCGCCGACAAGTCCGTGGTGATGGAGCCTTGCGCGGCGCCCGAGTACACCTCGCCGGGTCACGTCATCCTCCGCTGCGGGCTCAGGCTGACGAAGCCGGGCACGCACGAGTTGGTGCTCGGGGTTCCGGTG
>JBJMQN010000550.1:0-3408 GCA_045802665.1 Myxococcaceae bacterium
CGCGCGTGGAAGACGCGCTGAACGCGACCCGTGCGGCGGTGGAAGAAGGCGTGGTCCCCGGCGGCGGCGTGGCGCTCATCCGCGGCCTCAAGGCGCTGGAAGGCAAGGCGCAGGGCGGCGAAGGCGAGCGCTTCGGCATCGAGATCATCAAGCGCGCGCTCGAGGAGCCCCTCCGCCAGATCGTCGGCAACGGCGGTCTCGAGGGTTCGGTGATCGTGCAGAAGGTCAAGGAAGGCACGGGGAGCTTCGGCTTCAACGCGGCGACCGGGACCTACGAGGACCTGCTCGCGGCGGGCGTGATCGATCCGGCGAAGGTGACGCGCACGGCGCTGCAGAACGCCGCGTCCGTCGCGTCGCTGATGCTCACGACCGAAGCGATGGTCGCCGAGCGCCCGAAGGACGATGAGCCGAAGATGCCGGGCGGCGGTGGCGGCGGCATGGGCGGCATGGGCGGGATGATGTAGCCCGTCCGTCACTCGGACAGTTCGCGGCCCCGGTGCTCTTGAGTGAGTGCCGGGGCCGTTGCCGTTTGCGGGGTCGCCTGGCTGCTCAGCAGACGGGCATCTGGTTCGTCTGTACCGTGGCGGAAATGGCGCCCCTACCTTGTGACGCACCAGGAAGGGAGCGCCACACCATGCCAATCAGCGAGCGTGAGACCGGAACGAAGAACGTGACGTATGACCTGATCAGCGTTCTGTACCACGCGCTGCAGGGGGCGGAGACGTACGCGAAATATGCGGAGGATGCGCATGCGCGTGGCGATGCGGTGCTCGGCGAATTTTTCGAACAGGTTCAGACGCAGCTGAAGGTGATTGCGCAGCGAAGCAAGGCGCTGCTCGCTACACGTCTGGGGACCAAGGATAAGGTGGACGAGGCGTCGTGGGAGAGCTTCCCCGCGAGTGACGCGCCGGCCTACTGAGTGAAGGAGCGTTCAGCATGAAGCCAGTGAAGATCTACACGACGACGTACTGCGGCTACTGCGCGCGGGCGAAGGATCTGCTCCGCAACAAGAAGATCCTCTTCGACGAAGTGGACGTGACCGGAGACGACGCGGCACGCGAGAAGCTGGTGCAGATGTCCGGCGGCCGGAAGACGGTGCCGCAGATCTTCATCGGCGAGACGCACGTGGGCGGCTACATGGATCTCGCCCAGCTGGAGAAGGACGGAAAGCTGGACCAGATGTTGAGCGACGATCCGAAGCCGTTCGAGAAGGCGTCGGCGCCGGCGTACTGAGTCGAGGTTGTGAGAGTTGAATCGCGGCGCTGCTCTCGTGAGGGGTGGCGCCGCGTCTTCATTGGCAGACGCAGGTCGCGACGGTCCTCGCGTTGGGCGTGCGCGGGACGAACTCCCGGTAGAGCTCGCCGGTGCTCGCGTCGCGGATTCGCCAGGTGTGCGAGACGAACGTCGGCTGCTTGCGCTGCGCCCCCGGGTTCAGCAACGCGTACGTCTGCTCCTTGCAGTCGAAGTCCACCCAGTTGAGCGACACCGTCGTGCCGAGGCAGTTGTTCACGAAGAGCAGGTCGACCGGCGCGGTCTTCCACTTGAGAGAGCAGAGCGGCGGCTCGGCGGGCTGGATTTTCGTCGGCGCGCAGAAGCTCTCCGATTCTCGACTGCCAGCGTCCGGAGGCGAGCTCGACGTCACCGTGTGATCTCCGCACGCGTGAACGACCGACGGTGCCTCCGACATCGGGACGATCTGCTGGAGGAGCTTCTGGCTCGCGTGATCGCGGACGCGCCAGACGTGCGTCACGTAGGTCAGGCCCTCGAAGAGGTGATCACCGGGTTTGATCTCGAAGTAGACGCGCTCGCGGCAGTTGAAGTCGATCCAGCTGACGTCGATGGGCGCGGCGCAGTCATTGATGAAGTCCACCGTCGTCTTGAGCTCCGTCCTCATCGAGCAGACCGTGGGCTCGCCGTCGGAGTAGAGCGTGTCGTTCTCCTCTTCGGACTTCGTGGCGTCCGGTCGATCGGAGCTCGCGTTCGCTGCGCCTCCGTCCTTCAGGACCTTCTCGCTCGCGGAAATGACCAGCGACTTCGCAGCGAGAGGCATCTCATCTGGATGCTCGTGGGCGGTCGCGTGCTCGGATGCGGTTCCCGAGGCGTCGCCGTCGTCCATGGAACGGACGTGGTCCACCGCGCTCCCATGCTTGGCGCCGGCCGGACCCTCCAGAGCGACGACGCTGCTTTCAGTCGCCGCGTCGTCCGACCCAACGGCCGAGACGTTCCACCACCACGCGACCGCGATGAGGAGCGCCCCGAGGACAATCACCAAAGGCGCGAGCCGCTTCATCGCTCCTCGGAGACTACACCGAAGCTCACTTCCAATTTGGAAGTCGCCCCCGATCTGACTACATCCCTCGGTCTGTGAAGCGCGCTCTCGCCATCGCATTGCTCCTCACGCTCGCCGGCTGCCGCACCGGCCGGCCGAAGATCGAAAAGACGCTGGAGATTCCGTCCACGCTCGAGATCACCGCGATCACCGTGGACCCGTTCGAGTTCCGCTGGGAGGAGCCGGCGTGGCGATCGTTCGAGGTGACGCAGCGGGTGATCGACGCGGCGATTGAGCACTCCGGCGAGAAGGTCTTCCTGTTCGGCACGTACGAAGCCACGCCATTCGGTGAGGTGCAGCACCGGGGAATCCAATCGCCCACGGTCGCGCTGCTCTCCAAGTACGGGCTCACCATCGACAACCTCGTGATCCTGAAGCCGTGGGCAGAGGTCCGCATCCAGAGCGCGAGCACATCGGTAAAAGAGGCCGACACCGGCAAGGCCGCCGGCAAATCGCGCGACGAGCAGCTCACGTACATCGGCCACATCGACGCGGTCGCGGCTGGCACCAACAATCCAATCGCCGAGTTCAAGGCGGAGCTGGACGTGGATCCGCTCGCCGCGCACGACGATGTGGTGGGCGATCCGGCGCCGGATCTCACCCGCCTGATGGTCGCGCTCACGCAGACGGCGCTGGAGTCACTCGGCCGCAGCGTCCGCGAGCCTGCCAATCCGCCGCGCGCTCTGTCCGCGAAGCTGGCCTTCGCGCCGCAGAAGACGTTCGCGTACACGGTCGCGGGACAGGACTCTTTCGCGCAGAAGCTGCTGAAGATGGACTCGCTGGACGCGGAGCTCGCTCGGCAGAACCGCGTTGCGTTCGAGAATCCCGGCATGAGCGAGGAGATGGTGTCCAAGCTCGCTGCGACGGCGGGCGGTCTCTACGTTCTGAGCGGGGATGCCGCGCTAGGCCTCGATCCAGGCGATGTGATCAGCCTGATCGACGATCAGCCTGCGCTACCACAACTTCTCCAGCGCGCTCGACTGGCTCCATCGCAATCCCAGCTCACGATCCGCCGCGCAAACGGTGATTCAGGAGTCGCGGTCTACCGCTGACCGCTCACCGCCCGCCGAACAGCACAC
>JBJMQN010000551.1:0-3347 GCA_045802665.1 Myxococcaceae bacterium
CCAGAAGGCTGCCGATCAGAAGACTGCGGACCAGAAGGCCGCCGATCAGAAGACTGCAGACCAGAAGACTGCAGACCAGAAGGCCGCTGACGCGAAGAACCCGGACGGCAAGCCGGTCGAAGTCGTCCCGGACGCCGAGGCCGAGTACGCCAAGGTCCTGAAGGAAGCGAAGCTCCACAACCAGAACGAACGCTTCAAGAAAGCGGCGGACGCGTACCGGAAGGCGCTCGCGCTCAAGCCGGACTCGATGGAAGCGAAGGCGGGCCTCGGCATCGCGCTCGTGAACAGCGATCCGGGGAGCAAGGGTTACAAGGAAGCGGTGGGGCTGCTGCAGCAGGCGGTGGGCGCGGACGACGCGAACGCTCGAGCGTGGCTCGCTCTCGGGATGGCGCTTCAGTTCACGGGCGAAAACAAGGGCGCTCGTGATGCGTACAAGAAGTACCTGCTGCTCGAGCCTACCGGTGATGCGGCGTCCGAAGTGCGGTCGATGCTAAAGCAGTTGTAGTGATCGTTTTAGGCATCGAAACCTCCTGCGACGAAACTGCGGCCGCGGTGATCGAAGGCCCTGCTGACAAGGCGGGGCCCATCACTGTGCGCGGAGACGTCGTCTCCACCCAGATCGACATTCACCGTCGCTGGGGTGGGGTGGTGCCGGAGCTCGCCTCGCGCAACCACGTCGTGCAGGTGATGCCGGTGATGGACGAGGCGATGCAGCGAGCCGGCGTCACGCTCGATCAGATCGATCTCATCTCGGTGACGTCCGGGCCGGGCCTTCAGGGCGCGCTGCTGGTGGGGTTGCAGGTCGCGAAGTCGCTCTCACTCGCGCGCGGCATTCCATTCGTCGGCGTGAATCACCTCGAAGGCCACATCCTCGCCATCCGCCTCACTGACCCGGCGCCGGAGCCTCCGTTTCTCGCGCTCGTCGTCTCAGGCGGGCACACCACGCTCTACGAGGTGAAGGACTACGGCCAGTACCGGCCCGTCGGCTCCACGCGCGACGACGCGGCGGGCGAGGCGTACGACAAGGTCGGCCGGGTGCTCGGGCTGCCGTATCCAGCCGGACTGCCGATCGATGAGCTCGCGCAGAAGGGCGATCCGAAGGCGATCAAATTCCCCCGAGCGCTCCCGTCGCTGGAAACCTACGACTACTCCTTCAGCGGTCTGAAGACCGCGGTGCTGCAGCACGTGAAGAAGCACGGGTTGCCGGAAGGGCAGGGGCTCTCGGATCTCTGCGCCTCGTTCCAGGAGGCGATCGCGGACGCGCTCAGCAAGAAGTTCATCGCCGCCGCGCGAGCTTTGCAGATCAACCGCCTCGTGCTGTGCGGAGGCGTTGCGGCGAACTCGAGGCTCCGGGCGCTCTGCGAGGAGCGAGCAAAGGACCGCGGCCTGTCGCTCTTCCTTCCCCCGAAGCGGCTGTGCACCGATAACGGCGCGATGATCGCGGCGGCGGGCTATCACGCCTGGCACAAGGGACGGCGGTCGGACCTGTCGTTGAACTCCGACCCCGCGTGGCGACTCTGATGGCTGACCACGACTCACCGGCAGAGCTACTTCGAAAGCATGGCCTCCACGCGAAGCATTCGTGGGGTCAGAACTTCCTCGGCGATCCGCAAATCCTCGCGAAGATCGCGGAAGCCGCGCAGCTGCAGCCGGGAGAGACCGCGGTGGAGCTTGGGGCCGGCCTCGGCCACCTCACGAGAGCGCTGCTCGCCAGTGGCGCCAACGTCGTCGCCGTCGAACGCGATCGCGACATGGTGCGAGTGCTCGAAGGTCAGAAGCTCGAACGGCTGAAGGTCGTCTCCGCGAACGCCGCCGACATCGACTTCGCCGAGGTCGCGGGAACCAAGCCGGTCGCCGTGATCGGCAATCTGCCGTACCACCTCTCGAGCCCCATCCTCTTCCAGGTCCTCGACCAGCATGTGAACGTGAAGCGAGCCGTCTTCACGCTCCAGAAGGAAGTCGTGACCAGGCTCGCCGCGGCGCCGGACAGCCGCGACTACGGCCTGCTCTCTGTGCTGCTCGGACTCCATTTCGAGGTGGAGGAGCTGTTTCACCTTCCTGCAAGAATGTTCCACCCGCCGCCGAAGGTGGACTCTGCGGTCGTGCTGCTCACGCACCTCGAAAAACCCAGAGCGCCGATCGTGGATGACGCGAGGTTCCGCCGCGTCGTGAAGGCCGGATTCGCGCAGCGCCGCAAGACACTCATCAACTCGCTCAAGAGCGACAAGCAGCTCGCGACGCCCGAGCAGTACTCGGCCGCGCTCGCCACCGCAGGCATCGATCCGAGGCGACGAGCAGAGACGCTGTCCGTTGAAGAGTTCGTTGCGATCGAACGAGCGCTCGGGCCGATCGCCACGCCCCGCTGAGACCGGGCTTGTCCCTGAAAACTCCCGCGCGCGACCGTTTTTCCCAGCTCACCTCAGTCCATCGGGTGCAGCTTGCGCAGGCCGGTCACGATCTTCTCTCGCACCAGCTGCCGCCGCGTTCGCAGCTCCGGCTCCGGGGACTCTTCAATCCTCGGAACCTCGTGCCGCTCCGCGACGACCTTCGCGGTCCGCGACGCGATCTTCAGCACCGCCACCGGGATCTTCTTGCTCCCCGGCATGGGCTAGTACTTCTTCCTCGCGGCGATCGTCCGGAGCATCCCGCCATTCTGCTCGAGGTAGGTGCGGAACTCGCTCTCCGGGATGTTCATCCGCTGGAGCACGCCGGTCAGGATCTCCTCCAGCTCACCCGCGCCCGGCTTCTTCAACTCCATCGCGATCTTCAGCATCGCGACGCCGTACAGCGGCGACTCCACCGCCCGAATCTCGGCCGACAGGCTCTCTTCCGCCTTCGCCTTCGCCTGCCGAACTTCGGAAAGACTCACTGCCGCCGAACCGTGCTTGTTGGTCATCTGAAGCCCAGAGCCCCCAGCTCATGGCGAGGCGTAAAACCCCGCGCGGATGCGCCGCCCCCTCCATGACTGCCGGACGGCATGGCGTGACCATACGTTGAACTATATGTCGCGTCAAGTAAGCGGCTGATCTCGTTGGGGAAACTGGATCTCGCGTTGCGTACCAAACGCACAAATGCTTGGATGCGCGCGCCTTTCCCGGGCCGATTTTCAGCCCTCTCCCGCGATTTTCGGACCCCTTACAACGCGCGCCGAATGGACCACCGCTACATCGTCGTAGAAGGGCCGATCGGGGTTGGCAAATCCAGCCTCGCCAACATCCTCGCCGAGCGCATGCAGGCGCGCCGCATCATGGAGGTCGTCGAGGAGAATCCCTTCCTCGCCAGCTTCTACGACGACCGCCAGAAGTACGCGTTCCAGACGCAGATGTTCTTCCTGCTCAGCCGCTACA
>JBJMQN010000552.1:0-7435 GCA_045802665.1 Myxococcaceae bacterium
GCCTGCGCGACGAGCGGATCCAGTCCCATCATGGCGCCGATGCCGAGCAGCGACAGGCTCATGAAGATTCCGTTCGCGAGCCCCACGCCGGCGAGCGGCACCGCGCCCAGACGACCGACCACCGCGGTGTCCACGAACGACATGAGCTGAAGACCCACGTGCGTCGCGCACAGCGGAACGGCGAGGCGAACCAGCGCCTTGAGCTCCAAACGCACCGCGGACGTCACTAGAAGTTCGCCTCCAGCTTCGCGCGTTCGCGGCTGGGCATCGGATCGCGAGCAGGGGGGACGATGGCGGCGCGCAGCCTGTCGAATGGCACCGGCCAGTGCTGGATGTCGCCGTGGGCGCGAGGGCCGTCGAACGGGTCGGAAGTGAATGACGCCAGGTGCGCCATCGCCCAGACCGCGGCGAGCATGGCGGTCAGGCACCACGCGCTCAACAGCTTGAGCCGCCGCTTCCGCGCGTCGAGACGGTTCGTGACTTCGGACATGCTCTTTCGGAGGCCGAGGTCGGACAGCTCGGTGCTGAGCACCGCGATTTGCTTCTCCAGCGCGGAGACCTGATCGCGCAGCGATGGCACCTCTTCCGCGATCTCGAGCTCCGCCCGTTCGCGGTGCACGCGATCCTCGAGCTCGATGAGCACGTCGTGGAGATCGTCCTTCACGGCGCGTTGTTCCGGATCAGCGGGTTGTGAATGGCGGACCACCAGACGCCGAGCGCGCCTGTCGCAGCGATGCCGCCCGCCAGGAAGAAGCGGCCGAGGTCCACACCATGGCCCACCAACCCGGGAAGGATGAAGAGCGTCGCCAGCGCGAAAGGCGCGACGAACGCGACGCCGATTCCCACCCCGGCGAGCGCGCTCAACACACGGACGCGGATCGCTCGCGGCGGCGGAACAACCAGCGCTGCCCTGCTTTGAAGAAGTGCGTCGCGCTGAGCGGTCAGCTCCACAATCCGCGCGTGGAGCGAGTCGTAGTACTGCCGCGAGTGACGCCCTGTCTCTTTCAGTCGGCCATCAAGGCGACGCAGCTCCGTCTGGAGTTGTTCGTAGAGGACGCGGAGATCGCGATCGTCGGCCATACGCGCGCAAGCGTAACGGGTTGCCGGTCCGCTGCAAGGCGAGCCCGAGCGGGGTCCGCCCAACGTCGTATGCCGCTTGGAGTTGGGGCGCCAACTGCAAGCACCCCATGGGACGGACTCGCCGGGCACTACTTCCCGCGCTTGTCCGCGATGAAGAGCACGTGCTGACTGCGCTCTTCCCCGGACACCGGCCGGACCTGCACCGAGAAGCCCGCAGCAGCGAGCGTTCTCTCGTAGCGGGGATCGAAGCCAGCGGACCAGACCACGAGCCGCCCGCCCGGGTTCAGCGCGCGTTGGCAGAGCTTCACTCCCGCCGTGTCGTAGAGGTTCCGGTTCTTCTTCTGAGTGACGGCGACCGGTCCGTTGTCGACGTCGAGGAGGATCGCGTCGAACGGGTCCGCCTCCGCGAGGATCACGTTCACGTCGTCGACTTCGATGCTCACCCGCCGGTCATCGAGCGGGTGACCTGCGAGCCCGCCCACGAATTCGCGGTTCCAGGCCACGATCGCCTGAGCCAGCTCAGCGACGACGACGGTCGCGCCCGCAGGGAGCACGTCCAGCGCCGCTCGAAGCGTGTAGCCGAAGCCCAACCCGCCGACGAGGACTCGCGGCGAACCCTTGCGAAGGTACTCGAGCCCGACGGTCGCGAGCGCATCCTCCGATCCGTGCCGCCTGCTCCCCATCAGCACCTTGCCGTCCACCTGCACGAGGAACTCGCCGTCACGCTCTTTCAGCGTGAACGTGCTCTTCGCGCGTGTCGCGGTCGCGAGGGTGCGCCAGGGCTTCATCGGCGGCTAGACGTCCAGCTCTTCGCCTTCGACTTCCTTCGCCCTGTCCATGATGAAGCGGAAGCGCGCGGAGACGTCTTTTCCGAGGAGCTCGTTGATCGTCCGGTCCGTCGCTATCGCGTCATCGATCGTCACGCGCAGTGACTGACGCTTCTTCGGATCCAGCGTGGTGAGCTTCAGCTGCTCGGGGTTCATCTCTCCGAGGCCCTTGAAGCGCATGATCGTGGGCTTTGCGTTCCCCTTCACCTTCTCCTTCAGGATCCGGTCGCGGTCCGCCTCGTCCAGCGCCCAATAGGTCTCCTTGCCGATGTCGATGCGGAACAGCGGCGGCATCGCGATGTGCACGACGCCCTTCTCGATGAGCGGCCGAAGCTGCCGGTAGAAGAACGTGAGCAAGAGCGTCGCGATGTGGTGGCCGTCGCTGTCCGCGTCCATCAGCAGGAACACTTTCCCGTAGCGCAGCCGCGTCAGATCCACGTCCTGCCCGATGCCGCAGCCCAGCGCGGAGACGATGTCCTGGAGCTCCTTGTTGTTCGCGACCTTGTCCGACGACGCCTGCTCCGCGTTCAGGACCTTTCCGCGCAACGGCAGAATCGCCTGCGTCCGCCGATCGCGCCCCTGCTTCGCGGAACCGCCTGCGGAGTCGCCCTCGACGATGAAGAGCTCGCTCTCTGCCGGATCCGTCGCCGAGCAGTCCGCCAACTTTCCCGGAAGGTTCAGCTTGTGGCTCACCGCGGACTTGCGGCTGATGGCCTGGCTTGCCGCTCGGGAGGCCTCACGCGCGCGCGCGGCGAGGATGATCCGCGCGATCACCGCCTCGGCCACCGACTTGTTGTCGTTGAGCCACTTCTCCAGCGCCGGCCGGACCGCGCTGTCCACCTGCCCCTGCACTTCCGGATTGTTGAGGCGGCCCTTCGTCTGGCCCTGGAACTGCGGCTCCATCACGTACGTGGACAGCACCGCCGTCACGCCTTCGCGGATGTCCTCCGCCGTCAGCGTCACGCCCTTGGGCGTCAGGCCGTGCGTCTCGATGTAGTTGCGCACCGCCTTCACGATCGCGGCCTTGAGCCCGTTCTCGTGCGTGCCGCCGTTGCCCGTCGGAATGCCGTTCACGTAGGAGCGCGTGAACTCGTCCGTCGACTCGGTCCAGCAGAGCGCGAGCTCCATCCGAATCGGCTCGTCGCGCTGCACGTAGAAGTTCGCCTGCCCGTTCACGTTCGGCGGGATGACCGCCTTCTGCCGTTCGGTGACGATCCTCGGGAGCCATTCGGAGATGCCGCCGTCGTGCTTGAACGTCTCCTCCTTCGGCGGACTCTGCGTCTCGTCGCGGAAGAGGACCTCCATGCCCTTGTGCAGGTAGCTGCGGGATTCCAGCCGTTCGCGGATCGTCTCCGGATCGAACTTCGTCTTGACCCCGAAGATCTCCTCGTCCGGCACGAACGTGATCGTAGTCCCGTGGCCGCGCGCGTTGCCCAGCGTCTTCAGATTCCCCACCGCCTTGCCGCGGCTGAACGTCATCTGGAAGCGCTTACCGTCGCGCGTGATCTCCGCGACCATCTTCTCGCTGAGCGCGTTCACCACCGAGGAACCCACGCCGTGCAGACCGCCGGAGTGCTTGTAGTTCCCGCCGGCCTCGAACTTCCCGCCCGAGTGCAGCGTGGTGAGGATGACCTCCAGCGCGGACTTCTTGAACTTCGGCATCACGTCCACGGGGATGCCGCGGCCGTCGTCGATCACCGTGATGCTCCTGGCGTTCTTGTGGAGCACGACTTCGACGCGCGTCGCGAAGCCGTTCATCACCTCGTCGACGGAGTTATCGACGATCTCCCAGAGCAGGTGGTGGTAGCCCGTCGCGTCCGTGCCGCCGATGTACATGGCGGGCCGCTTGCGCACGGGCTCGAGCCCCTCGAGCACCTGGATGTTCGACGCGTCGTAGCTCCCGGTCTTCTTGGCGGCCATTACTTCTTCTCCTCCTTCGGCTCCGGAAGCTGAACGAACGTCACCGCGCGGCTCACCGTCTTGATGGTGTCCTTCTTCGCCATCTCACGGCCCTTGCCGCCGCGGCTGGTCACCTCGTAGCGCCCCGGTGACAGCTCCAGCTTGCGCCCCTTCGCCGTCTCCAGCTCCAGCGCCTCGTCCTTCTTGTGCGAGCAGAGGAACGCGACCACCTTGTCGTCCGGCGCCGTCTTGATGACCGTGACGCCCTTGCCCGGACCGGCGAGCTCGTTCACGTCCGTGACCTTGCACACCAGCGCGTTCGTCTTCTCCGTCACCACCGCGAGCAGATCGCGATCGGCCGCCGGCGAGACGCCGATGAGCTCGTCGTCCTCGCCCGGCCGTGCATAACGACGGCCCGCGCGCGTGCTGACCTCCAGATGCGGCGCGAGCGGGAAACGAAGCCCGAACCCGCGCTTCGAAACGCCGACCAGCTTCTCCGGCCGAGGCAGGCGCGCGTCGAGCGAGAGCCCGCCCACCACGCGTTCGCCGTCGTCGAACTTGAACAGCTTCTGGATCGGATCCCCGTAGCCGGTGGACGCCGGCACGTCGTTGAAGCGCGTGACGTAGGCGGTGCCGAAGTTGCTGAAGATGACGAGGCTGGACTTGAGAGATCCCGCGAGCACGTGCGTGACCTCGTCCCCTTCGCGAAGACGCGTCTGCGAAGGATCCTTCACCTCGCGCATGCGCTTGATCCAGCCGTCGCGCGTGATGATCACGTGCGCGTCTTCGTCCGAGATGAACGCGTCCTCGTTGAACTCCACCTCTTCGGAGCCCGCGCCGCCGATCTTCGTGCGCCGCTTGTCGCCGTAGGTCTTGCCGAGCTCCAGCAGCTCGTCCTTCACCGTGCCCCAGATCTTCTTCTTGTCCTTGAGGATGTCGGAGATGCGCTTCACCTCGGCGCGCTTCTCTTTCGCTTCCTTCTGGATGACGAGGATCTCGAGCCGCGCCAACTTGTACAGCTTGAGCTCGAGGATCGCGTCCGCCTGAACCTCGTCGAGGCCGAAGCGCTTCATCAGCTTGTCCGCCGCGTCCGCTTTGCCCTCCGACTTGCGGATGATTTTGATCATCTCATCCAGCGCGTCGTAGACCTTCTCGAGGCCCTCGAGGATGTGCAGCCGCCGCTTGAGCTCCGCGAGATCGAACTCGAAGCGCCGCTTCACGACCTCGAACCGGAAGTCGAGGAAGTGCTGCAGGATCCGCTTGAGATCCAGCCGCTCCGGCGCGGTCACGTCCCCGTTCTCCGTGGGGACCAGCACCGTCATGTTCACGTTGAAGTTGGTCTGCAGCGGCGTGTTCTTGAACAGGTACGCCATCACCAGATCGGCGTCCGCGTCGCGCTTGATCTCCAGCACGATGCGGACATCCGTCGTGGACTCGTCGCGCACGTCCGTCAGCGGCGGCAACTTCCGTTCGCGGACGAGGTCGCCGATCTTCGAGACGAGGCTCGACTTGTTCACCGTGTACGGGATCGACGTGATGATGATCTGCTTGCCGCCGCGCTTGAGCTCCTCGACCGTGTACTCGCCGCGGATGCGCAGAGAGCCCTGCCCGTTCTCGTAGATCTCGCGGAGCTCCTTCTTGCTGTTGAGCAGCTGCGCGCCGGTGGGGAAGTCAGGCCCCTTCACGTGCTTGTTGATCAGATCCTTCGTCTCGAGCTTCGGATCCTTGATGAGCTCCACGCAGGCTTCGATGAGCTCGGTGAGGTTGTGCGGCGGGATGTTCGTCGCCATGCCCACCGCGATGCCCGTCACTCCGTTCATCAGGAGGTTCGGCACGCGCGTGGGCAGCACCACCGGCTCCTGCCGGCTGCCGTCGTAGGTGGGCCTGTAGTTGACGGTCTTCTTGGATAACTCCTCGAGCAGCTCGGAGGAGATCTTCTTCAGCCTGCACTCGGTGTAGCGGTAGGCCGCGGCGGCGTCGCCATCCAGCGAGCCGAAGTTTCCGTGGCCATCCACCAGCGGGTAGCGCAGCGAGAAGTCCTGCGCCATTCGCACCAGCGCCTCGTAGATCGCCGAGTCGCCGTGCGGGTGGTACTGGCCCATGATCACGCCGACGACCTGGGCGCACTTCTGCGGCTTCACATCGAACGTCAGGCCGCGGTCGAACCACATGCCGTAGAGGATTCGCCGCTGCACGGGCTTGAGCCCATCGCGCACGTCGGGGAGCGCTCGGCTCGTGATGACGCTGAGCGCGTAGTTGAGGTAGCGCTTCCTCGCCTCTTCGGCGAGCCCGGCCGGCGTGCCCTCATTGGGTCCGAACAACCCGTCATCGCCGCCGCCACCCGAACCGCCTCCAGAGCCCGATCGGCGGCCCCCGGAGCCCTTCCGCCCGCTGCTTCCGCCTTCGGTTTCGAACATGCTCATCTGTTCAGCCATGCGGGGCAATTTCCCTTAGGAATCCGCAGGATGTGCCGCCTCGATTGATTGCTACAGGTCTGAATCAAACGGGCGGACTCTATAGAGGGGATCCCTCAAGTCAAGGAATCGCCCCTGTCCGGACCTGGGGTGGCGCATGGAAGTTGCCCCGCTTTCTGGTGCGCCACTAAGGTCCGCATCCGTGCGCAGAACGCTCTCTCTCGCTGTCTTCTGCGCGGCTCTCTCGGCCTCTGCCGACAACACCGCGCAAGCAACGAACCCTCCCCTGAAGCCCGCTCCGAAGTCGGTGGCGGTGTTCGTGCTGCCGAAGGAGGCGAACCTCGCCGAACCCGCCGGCCGCCTGGACGCTGAGCTCTCCCGAGCGCTGCTCGCGAAGAACATCGAGCTCGTCGATCTCGCGGCGCTCTTCCCGCCGCCCGAGCCCGAATCATTGGAGCCCGCGAAGAAGGCGTATCAGGCGGGCCGCGAGGCGTACGACAACCTCGATCCGGACACCGCGGTGGCGAAGTTCACCGAAGCCATCGCCACCTATCTCAAGCACCCGGTAGAGGTGCAGCCCGCCGCGCTCGCCGAGGCGTACGTGTGGCTCGGCGCCTCGCTGCAGCTCAAAGGAGATCTCCCGGGCGCGAAGGAGGCGTTCACCAACGCGCTCCTGACGGACACGAACGCCACGGCGGATCCGCAGATCTTCGCCAAGGATCTCCTCACCCTCTTCGGCGAGGCCCGAGCGGATCTCGCCAGGCACCCGAACGGCAAGCTTCAGATCGACTCCATCCCCGCCGGCGGTCGCGCGTTCGTGCGCGGCGAGGACGTGGGCGTGACGCCGGTGGACGAGCTCGATGCGCCCTCCGGCCGAGTTCGCGTCGTGATCACCCGTCCGGGCTACGTCCCGTTCGGCGCGTTCCCCGAAGTGCCAACCGGACAGCCGGTGCAGCTCAAGCCGCAGCTGGAGCCCACGCCGGGCCTCGCGCGCGTGCAGGCGGACGTGATGAAGCTGACCACCCCGAACGCTTTCAAGGATCCGAAGCTGCCGCCGTCCGCGAAGGCGGTGGGAGACAAGCTGTCCGCGAGGTTCCTCGTCCTCTCCTCTGTCTCCAGCGTGAACGGCAAGGCGACGGCGGAGCTGCAGGCGTGGGATCTGCTCACAGGAAATAAGCTGACCGGCATCACCGTCGATGCCAGCAGCGGCGACGC
>JBJMQN010000553.1:0-3933 GCA_045802665.1 Myxococcaceae bacterium
AATCGTGCCCTCGGCTTCGATGCGTGCGCCGTCCTTCTTGATCTTCCGGTCGCCGCCCGCGAGCAGGTACGTCTTGCCGGAGTCCGTCTGCAGGACCCAGACGCCGGTCTCCACGTCCCGATATGCGATCGTGCCGGTGACCTTCACTTCACGCCCTCCGGCCGCTGCAGCATCGCTCGCGCTACGAACATGCAGACGATCGTGTTCACCGCGAGCCACGGCAGCGCGAGGAACTTGAACGGCATGTACGAGAGCGCCGGCGCCTGAGCGAACGCGGTGTACGCGAGGAAGCCCGCGAACCCCACCGCGATACCGCCGATCGCCGGCCGCCAGCCCTTCCACTTGATGCCGAGCACCGAGAGCCCAATCGGAATCAGCGCGCTGTAGAAGAGCGGGTTCGCCAGCCGCCCGCGCCCGAAGATGATGTCCTGCCAATCCGGGATGGGCAGCGACGCGTCTTCCAGTACGCCCGAGCTCGCGCCGCCGCCGATGAAACCGGCGAGCCACTTGAGCACGAACATGCCGACCGTCGAGAGGAGCAGCGGCACGAGGAAGCTGCCCTTGAAGAGGATGTTCAGGTAGCCCGGCCGCTGCTTGGCGCCCAGGGTGAGCAGCACCAGCGCGAGCAGCGCCAGCGACCACAACAGCGGGGACCAGTTCGTCGCCCCACCCTTGAGCTTGTCCAGCGAGTTCTTCGCGTTGAGCAGACCGTGGCCGTACTTGTCGCTCCAGTCCGCCTGGCCAGCCACCTTCACCGCGCCGTCGTAGAGCGCCTGCTCCACCTGCTCCGGCGTCTTCGCGCCCGCCGCGTAGAGCAGCGCTGCGACGGCGGCCACGTGCGGCGTCGCCATCGAGGTGCCGTTGTAATAGGCGTAGACCGACTTGCTGTTGTCGCGCGCGTCGATGGTGTTCTGGAGGATGCCGGCCTCGAGTCCGCCGCGCTGCTTGTCGCCACCTGGCGCCGCGATGTCGAGCTCCTTGCCCCACGACGAGTAGGAGGCGAGCGTCTTGTCCGGACCCACGGCGGACACCGCCACCGAGCCCTCATACGCGGCCGGATATTCCACGTGCCCGCGAGCGCCGTTGCCCGCCGCGCACACCACCGTCACGCCCTTCTTGCGCGCGTAGGTGATCGCGTTCTCCATCACGGAAGATCGCCCGCCGCCACCGAGCGACATGTTGATCACCTTCGCGCCGTGATCGGCCGCCCAGCGGATCGCGTCCGCGATGTCAGCGGAGGTTCCCGAGCCGAAGTGGTTCAGCACCTTCACCGGCATCAGCGTCGCTTCGAACGCCACGCCCGCCACGCCTTCGCCGTTGTTGGTGCTCTGCGCGATCGTGCCGGCCACGTGCGTGCCGTGACCGTGGTCATCGTTCGCGTGCGTGTCGTCGTTCACGAAGTCGTAGCCCTCCGCGAACTTCGCGCCCTTGAGATCCGGCACCTGCTTGAAGCCGTCGTAGTCCTCGTACGCGATGCCGGTGTCGAGCACCGCGACGATCACGCCCTTGCCGCGCGAACGGTCCCACGCCTTGTCCGCGTCGATCTGCTTGAGGTTCCACTGCTTGGCGTACATCGGATCGTTCGGGAAGCCGGTGCCCACCGGGCCCTGGTACTCGTCCTCGGCGACGTCCTGCGATTCGGGGACCGTGTACGTGTAGAGCGGCTCGACGGACTCGACGTTCGGGTTCGCTTTGATCTTCTTGATGAGCTCGGCTTCGTTGCTGACGCCCACGGCCATCGCGACGCCGTCGTCCTGACCTTCGACGGAGTTGAACTCGACGTCGACGCCCCAGTCCTTCTCCCAGGCGTCGTAGTCGGCCTTGGTGGTGCCGTCCTTGAAGTCGATGACGAGCGAGCCCGGCACCTCATCCGCGAGGTCCACCGCGTCGGTGTTGGAAGCGGCGTCGTCGTTCGCCTCCTTCGCACAGCCAACAGCCGCGAACACCGCAACCAGCGCGGCGGCGAACAGAGTCTTCCGGGTCATGCCGTCTCCTTCACGAAACGCTCTACGAACGAACGGCCAGATGATTGGATCTTTTCGAGGCCGCGCGCTGCTCTACCGGGATGAAGAAGTGCAAAGACGAGGAGTTACGTGCGCTTCCCGGGTACTCCAACCACGGTACGGTGATGCGGCGGTGGGCCACATCGGGCAAATGACGGTAGGTCAATGTACGGCCTACTCGGGCTTTACGCCTGAAATCCTCAACAGCCACCGGCTGACCGCCTTCCCCACCTCGGGGAGGTTTCGCCGGAAGGTCTGGTCCGCGTCGTCCACCATCACGAACTGGCCGCCGGACTCCTGCACCGCGGCAGACAACGCGTTTCGCTCCGGGTTCGCCTCCAGCTCGCCGAGGATCATCAAGAGCGGCACGTGCGTCCGGAGGAGATCCGCGCCGATGAGCTCTTTGGGGCTCACGAAGCCGACGCCGGAGATGGCGGTGTGGCGTTCCCCCAAGGACAGCGCGGTCTTCGCCGAGCCGCCGATGCAGAGGACGATCGCGTTCGCCACGTTCGCGTTCTCCAGCAGGATCCTGAGCGCTGCTTCCGCGTCATCGACGCGCGCACCCCCGTCGCCGCGCTTGCCCTGACTCGCCCCGACGCCGCGATAATTGAAACGCAGCACCGGAAAGCCGGCCATCGCCACGGTCCACGCGAGCTCGGCGGCGACGACGTGATCCATGCTCCCGCCCTCGTCCGGCGTGGGCGGCAGGATGAGCACCGGCGGCCTCCTGGTGCCGCGATGCCACAGCCCCTCCATCACCTCTTTGCCGAGAGGAATGAGCGTGGGGCGTTCGAGGAACTGTCCTTTGAGGACCATCGATAGAACTCTAGAAACGACGAGGCCCGCGCGCCCCTGAGTCGGAGCGGCGGGCCTGTGCTGGTGAACGCTTCTACCCCTGAACTACGGGTTCGCGTTGACCGGGTTCAGGTTCGAGTAGTCGATCCGGCGGCCCGTGAACGCGAGCTGCGCGGAGCAGTTCACCTTACCGCCGTTGTTCTGGCAGCTGGTGCAGGTGTACTCGGACTTCAGCTGGATGGTGCCCTTGGTGGTGTTGCCGAGATCGTCGAACGTGACGGTCACGGTGCCAACCTGCGTGTCCGAGAAGTTCGGGTTCGCAGCCGACGGGTTCGGCAGGGTGCGGTCCGTGCGCGTGCCCGAGAACACCTTCGGGTCCGTGCTCTCGATCACGCCCGTGACGACCACCGGGTCCGCGTTGCCGAGCGTGAAGGACGTGGTGCCCATGTCCAGGTACTGCTTGCCATCCGGGCCATCCCAGATCGCCCACTGATCTTCACCCTTGTAGTTCGTGAGCTCCGTCTTGTTCGTCGGGACCGTGTTGTTCGCGTAGCAGGACGGCGGCAGGTTTCCGAGCGCGCTCGCATCGATCGCGAGCTGGTACAGACGCGCCTGGCTATTGCCACAGCCCACAAGTCCAGCAACGACCGCGGCAAACGCGGCAATCTTCAAAGCCTTCATTTTGGTTTTTTCCCCTCTAGTGAATGTCCCGGCCTGAGACGGGGGCGGATTATGTGAGGGGGCGTCCTCGAGTCAACAACTCTGACGAGTCCTGTAGCACTAGAAATTTAAGGTAGCGCCCCTCGCGGAACTGCAGACGGATGGGATGGTCCGCCGGCTGGAAGCGCTCTTCGACGACCGTGAGATCGACGCCGGCGTTGTAAGCGCCCTCTTTCACTGCCTCCATGAAGTCCTCAGCGGTCACGCGAGCGGAGCAGGAAGCCGTCGCGAGCAGCCCTCCGGGACGCAAGACCGCGAGCGCCTGACGGTTGAGTGAGGCGTACCCATCGAGCGCGGCCTGCACTGCCCTCTGCGACTTCGCAAACGCGGGCGGGTCCAGGATGATCAGATCGAACGTGCGGCCCTCCTCCTTGAAGGAGGCGAGGAGCTCGAACACGTCCGCCGCGAGGAAGTC
>JBJMQN010000554.1:0-3625 GCA_045802665.1 Myxococcaceae bacterium
CAGTCCGCCGTGGCTCTCCACGATTCCATAAACCGTCGCGAGCCCGAGCCCCGTCCCCCGCACGGGTCCTGTGGTCTTGGTCGTGAAGTAGGGCTCGAAGATGCGGTGGTGAATCGCCGGATCGATGCCGGTGCCGGTGTCGGAGACCTCGAACACCACCGAGTCGCCCTCGGGATCCGAGCCCGAGGAACGCCAGGTGCGAAGGGTGATGGTCCCCGCGTCCGGGATCGCGTCGCGAGCGTTCACCATGAGGTTCATGACAACCTGCTCGAGCTGCGAGAAGTCCCCGAGCACGACGTCGCCGTCTCTCGTGAGCTCCATCACCACTTCGATGCGGCGGTTGAGCGTGCGCCGGAACAGCTCGCCCATGCTCTTGACCACGTCGTTCAGGTGCAGCGGCGCGGCGAGGTGCTTTCCGCGCCCGGCGAAACCGAGCAGCGACCTCGTCAGGTGAATTCCGCTCTCGGTGACCTGATCGATGAGCTCCAGCGCCTCGCGCCGCGACGGGTCAGTCTCCCGGAGCTGAAGCGTGGAGGCCGCCATGCGAATCGTGGCGAGCAGGTTGTTGAAGTCGTGCGCGATGCCGCCCGCGAGATTTCCAATCGATTCGAGGCGCTGGCCACGGTGCAGCCGCTCTTCGCTGTCGACGCGCGCGGCCTCCGCGACCACCTCGCGCGTGATGTCGATGAAGGCGATCACGATGTGGCCAATCTCGCCCGACGGCTCGAACACCGGGCGGGCCTGAGCGCGGATGTTCACCTTCCGCCCGTCGGTCCGGTGAATGACGATGTCGTCCACGATGACCGTCTCGCGCGCGAGGAGTGCCCGCACGAACGGCATCTTGTTTTCCGGGTACGGCTCACCGTCTCGACCACAGATGCCATAGGGCTGCGCGTATTCGCCGGCGGCCACGTCGGAGCGGGCGGACATGCCCATGATCTCGCCGAACATCTTGTTCGCGTAGACGAACTCACCCTTCGGCGCGCGAGCGACCCAGACCCCCACGGGCAGGTCGTCGGACACAGTGCGGATGATCTCGTCGTCGGTCACGGCATCTCCCCGTTCAGCGTGCTGCTCGATGAGCGCCCACTGTCCGCAACGACGCGACGTCTGGTGCGGCCAGCGCGAGGAAGTCGGACGAGGTGGGGGAGCCGCAAAGAGTGACGAGGACCTTAGCGCGTATCGCCACTCCGGGCCCGGCAAGGTTCAAGCAACCTGACTTGCAGGCTTCCATCCGCGCTTGCGGAGCACCCTCGTAACCTCATCGATCACGGCGCGCGGCCGGCGAAAGACGGTGTTCGCGGGGTAGTAGAGTGGATGGAACCCGAGATCGATGAGGCCGTTGTGGCGCTCGCGGTCGCTCGAATGTTGCGCATGGTTGTGTGAGCCGAGTCCTTCGATCTCGACGAGGACGTTCTGGTCGAGAAACGCGAAGTCAGCTCGAACCTCGCGGCCGTTCGGGAGCGTGATCTGCAGTTGCCTGAGCGAGATGAGCCCAGCGCGCCAGAGCAGATCGTCGAACAGCGCTTCCGGAGCGCTCTCGCAGTACGGCGAAGTCGGGCCGCGGCGTTCCAGCATGTCGATGAGTGTCGCGCGCTCTCGCGAATAGCGGGGCGGCAGCTCGCCGGTGAGCTGCTCGAGAGCGAACCAGTGTCCGCACTTGATCGCGTACTCGAACGCCATCGCGAAGTGGCCCCGCGAAAGGCGGCGGTCGATCATCTCGTGGACGAGGTCAACCACGTTCCGCGGCTGCGAACTGCACCGGAGACCGGACGAAGCGAGGGTGGCTTCGGACTTCACCGCCCGCGAACGCCGCACGTTGAGGGCGATGCGTTTGCCACTGAGGGGCTGAATGAGCTCGCCGGAGGTCCTGCACTCGTCAGGAACGGTGAGATCGATGGGAGACCGCGCCACCTCCGAAACCCATTCGTGGTGATTTCGCGCGCTCGTCGGCGGCTCCGTGAACCCCCAGGTGTCGTGAGCGTATGCAGCGCTCACGTGCGACAAGATCGCGTCGGGTCCGGCGTAAAGGAGCGCCGCCTGCAGACACGCCTTCCGGTCGAGGTCCCATCTCCCCACGAGGTACACGCCCCGGATGATGATGCTCCAATCGCCGTTCTGGACCCTCCGCTGAATCCGGCGATCGCTGAAACCGTGAGCCGCCGCCTGCTCCCGGCTGATCAGTCCACGCTGCTCTCGCAAGAGCGCCTCGAACGCTTTTCCGCCCGGCCTCACGTTGCTCTCCGTCACGTCGCCCCCCCCAGTTCAGCCGTCCGCAACCGCTCCGACTTTCATTGCGTATTCCCGTGCACCGCTTTCACGCCGAAACGCGCCATTTTTCGAAAATTCGGTGCACGCGAATACGCAATGAAACTCCACCGAACTTCTCGGACTACGGAACGGCCTCGCACCCGAAAGCCCGTTCGCAATGAACGTGCCAGCAGGACGCGTCGAGGCGGGAGCGCGGCAGTTCGAACTGACTCGGCGTCACCTGGAACACGCGTGCACCACATCCCGTCTACGGGCGCGGACTGCAAAGCGGGTGGCAAGGCAAGGGGAGGTGGCGCCGGCGCTGACCACGCACGAGCGCTGAGCCACTTCTTCAAGCCCCGAAGCTGGCCATCCGAGAACTACTGCAGATCCACGCAAGCCGGCACGGTCTCGCCCAACCCGAGCACGAGCGCCGCGAGCGCCGACCCACTTCTTCAAGCCCCGGAGCTGGCCATCCAAGAACTACTGCCGATCCACGTCCACTCAAGCCGGAACGGTCTCGCCCAAGCCGAGCACGGGCGCCACGAGCGCCGAGCCACTTCTTCAAGCCCCGGGGATGACCATGCGAGAACTACTGCAGATCCACGTCCACGCAAGCCGGCACGGTCTCGCCCAACCCGAGCACCAGCGCCCTCGCCTGAACTCGCTCCCGCTGCCAGAAGCACAGCGTGTTTGCCTTCTGCAGATACCCGTACGGATAGACGGTCGCGTTCTGCGCGCTCGTGAGCAGGCGCTTGAACCTGGGATCGTGCATGCCGTCGCGGCGGCGGGTGACGACAGCGGTGGCGTCCGCGAGGATCGAATCCATCTCGGTGAGCAGCGGCATGGCGTCCTTCCCATCCGCGACATCGAGAGGAACCTGCCACGCGAGGCTCGCGAAGCGCGCTCTGAGGACGTCAATCTCCACGCCGTCGCGAACTTCCGTGAAGTACGGATCCGACTCCGGCATCCCAGACGCGGCGATCTGATCGCGAATCGGCGCCATCGCGTCCGCGAACGCCTTCATCGGCTCGACGAACTTCGCGCGGAACGTCTCGCGCTCCGCGGAGTCCATGTTGCGCAGGTCCGCCATCTCCACGCGATCCGGCTGCGAGATGACGCCGACACCCCGGCCCAGGTCCATCAACCCATCCCGCGACGCGAAGTACGGAGCGAGGCGCTTGACGAGCAGCGAGTCGTGCTGAACCTCCGCGAGCGCGTTCACCGCATCCGCGAGCTTCTTCCCAGCGTCGCCGTACGGCGCGTAGAACTGCTCGGCGAAGTCCTCATAGCGATCCGGCAGCGAATACCCCATCCGCAGCGCCGCGACGTCCTGCTGCCAGTAGCCCCACTCCCAGCCGCTGCTGAACTCCAC
>JBJMQN010000555.1:0-4459 GCA_045802665.1 Myxococcaceae bacterium
CCGCCTCTTCGGGGAGCAGCGACTTCGTCGGGCCGATCACCATCACCGCCGCAGCGTCGGAGGCCACCTCGTTCGCGAGCCCCTCGACCGAGGTGACGTGCTTCACGGTGAGGTTCTGTCCTTCGACGAGATCCTTGAACGTGCGGATGGTGGTGCGGACGTTGCCGTTCTGGCCGCGATCTTCGCTGCGTTCGCCGTGGCCGGAGACCAGGTACACGTTGCGCTTGTTGCGCGAGACCGCGAGCAGCCGCCGCTGAAAGTCGCCGTCGAACTTCGCGAGATCGCTCCGCGCGTTCTCGAAGTCCGTGCCGAGCAGAAGCTGCTCCTTGCGCCCGCCCTTCTGCAGCAGCACCACGCCGTTGCCGCTGACGCCGAGCTCCTTGGCCTTCGCGGGCTGCAGCGCGACGTCGCTCTTCTCCACCTTGAAGTTGGGCGACTCCTTCTGAAGCGTGGAGAGGTAGTCCTGCACCGTCTCCCCAACCTCGTTCGCCGGTGGGAAGAACGTCGTGACGGTCACCGGCTCCTCGAGGCCTCGCACCACCTGCACCGTCGCGGAACCGGGCTTCGCGGCGCGGAAGAAGGAGAGGTCCACCTTCGAGTCGCGCTCGGAGGCGACGTAGTAGGCGCTGAAGGCGAAGATGATGAGGAACGAAAGCCCGAGCCCCGAGAACATCGCGTCGCGGAGGCGGCCCCGTTCCACGGTCTCCGCTCGCGCGGTGGAGGCGTAGGACACCTCGCCGAAGATGATGGGCAGCAGCGCGGAGAGGATCAGCGCGGGGAAGAGCGCGGTGAGGGCGACGGAGAGCTTCTCGTGCTCCCGGACGGCGACGGAGTTCGTGAGCCAGAGCGCGATCAGTTCGGCCGCGGCGATCACGAGGTAGAGCGCGAGCAGCCGGCTCTCCATGTACCGGCGTCCGTCTTTCACGGAGGACGCTCGAAGCACGCGCATCACGATGGCGATCGCGAGCAGCAGAAGGCCGAAGCCGCTGATCGCCCAGTGAATGGAAGACGAGGGCGCGAGGAGTCTTTCGCCCACGAAGACGCAGATGAGCGATGCGCCGACCATCCACGACATCGGGTGGCTGGGAAGCCGGTTCATCAGCGCCACCTCCGCGACTCGACGATCCGCGTCGAAGCGAAGAGCGCGATCACGGTGATGAGGACGTAATAGGCGACGTCGCGCAGGTGGATGATTCCGGTCTGGAACGGCGTGAAGTGGATGCCGTGGAGCGCGAGCGCGGTGAACACGTCCGAGAACGGCTTCTCGGTGACCGGCGCGAGGATCCAGCAGACCAGCATCGAGACGAGGATGACCGCCGACACGATCGCCGCGACCACCTGCGTGCGAGCGATCGCCGACCCCAACGTCCCGATCGCCAGCGACGCGCTCCCGAGCAGCAGGAGCCCCACGTAACCGGCGAGCACGTGTCCCCAGCTCACCTTCCCGTTCACGAGGATGAGCAGCGGCATGAACAGCGTCAGCACCGTCATCAGCGCGAGGTACAGAAACGCGGAGAGCCACTTGCCGAAGACGATCTCCGAGTCCTTCACGGGCGAGCTGTAGAGCAACGGAAGCGTGCCGGCCTGACGCTCCTCAGCGAGCAGCCGCATCGCGAGGAAGATGGATGCGACCATCGTGGGCCCGCTGCAGACGTAGAAGAACCGCCCGAGCACCTCTGAGCTCTTCCGCATCCCGCCAATCGCGAACGTGTTGAAGAGCAGCGCATCGATCGCGAGCGTGACCGCGATGATCACGTAGCCGCTCATCGATCTCAGATACGCCGCGAGCTCGCGCCGGGCGATCAACCAGGAGGCCTTCATGCGGAAGCCCCTCCCTGAGTCAGCTTGAGGAAGATGGACTCCAGCTTCTGCACCGAACGGTCCATTCGCAGCAGATCGAACCCGCCGTTCACCAGCGCCTTCGCGATCGCGGGCCGAACATCGAGCGTCGAGACGATCGCGATCACCGCCACGCCGTTCTCCTCGCGCATGACCTTGACGCCGGTGACGCCGGTGACCGCCTGAAGCAGCGGAACCGCGTTCGCGGCGGCACCACGAAGCTCGACTTCCACCGAGCCGGACGAACCCGCGACGCCCGCGAGCTCCTCTTCGGAACCCTGCGCGACGATCTCGCCCGAGTTGATCACCAGGAGCCGGTCACACGTCTGGCTGATCTCCGAGAGGATGTGGCTGGAGATGAGGATGGTGTGCTCGCCCTTGAGCTGCCGGACGAGCTGCCGCATCTCGACGATCTGCACGGGGTCAAGACCGGACGTCGGCTCATCGAGGACCAGAAGCGCCGGGTTGTGCACCAGCGCCTGCGCCACGCCAATGCGCTGACGGAAGCCGTGCGAGAGATTTCCGATCACCTCGCCGTCGACCTGGGTGAGCGCCATCTTCGCCTCGGCCCTCTGCACGGCGCCGCGTGAGTTGGCGGAGCTGACACCGCGGAGCTGCGCGACGAACGCGAGATACTCGCCCACGGTCATCTCGTCGTAGAGCGGCGGCGTGTCGGGCAGGAAGCCAATGCGCTTCCGTACCTCGTGCGGATTCTCCAGCGCGTCGATGCCGTCGATGACGACTCGGCCGGACGTCGGAAGGAGCACGCAGCCGAGGATCCGCAGCGTGGTCGACTTGCCCGCGCCGTTCAGCCCCAGAAAGCCGATGACCTCACCCTTCTGGATGTTGAAGTTCAGGTCACGAATCGCCGCGTGCTGGCCGTAGTACTTGGTCAGCTTGTCCACCTGAATCATGGACCCGCGTTTTTGAAGAGCGGCGACGGAGAGTCAACGGAAACCGGAGTTGGGAATAACGACCGGCCGGAAAAGTTCAGCGCATTTTTCCGAGGAGCATGCGCAGGGCCGGCTCCAGCTCCGGGTCCAGGAAGCGGAAACCCGCGCGTTCCGCGACGGCGGGCTGCACCCGCTGGCTCGCAAGCGCCGTCCCCTCCCCCATCTCTCCGAGCGCAGCCCGAATCGCCGCCTCCGGCACGGGAGCAATCGCCGGACGGTTCATGACGTGGCCCAGGGTCTTCGCGAGCTCCGCATTGGTCACCGGGTTCGGAGCGACACCATTCATCGGACCGCTCACGGCAGAGAACAGCCCGAGTTCGATGAGCCCGAGGAGATCCTCGATCGAGATCCAGCTCATCCACTGCTTCCCGCTGCCAATGCGGCCGCCCGCGCCGAACTTGAACGGCGCCATGATCTTCTGCAGTGCGCCGCCCGCGGGAGTGAGCACGACGCCCGTGCGCAGGTGGATCGTCCGGACGCCCGCATCCTCCGCCGCCTTCGTCTCCGCTTCCCAGACCCTGCACACGGTTGCGAGAAAGTCGTCGCCGGCAGAAGCCGTCTCGTCGAGCACCTGATCGCCACGGCTCCCGTAGTAGCCAATCGCGCTGCTGGAGATGAACGCCGACGGCTTTCGAGAGAGCGCCGCGATCGCCTTCGAGAGCGTGCGCGTACCGAGCTCACGGCTGCTGCGGATCTCCGATTTGCGCGACTCCGTCCAACGCCCATCCCCCACGTTCGCGCCCGCGAGATGGATGATCGCGTCTACGCCTTCGAGCTTGCTGACCTCCACGTCGCCGCGGATGGGATCCCACGCGATCTCATCCTTGCCGGCCGATCGGCGAACGAGCGGAAGCACCGTGTGTCCCGCTGTCGTGAGATACGGAACGAGCGCTGAACCCACGAGGCCGGAAGCGCCGGTGATCGCGATGCGGAGGCCGCCCGGGGACCGCGAGCGGATCGTTGCGAAAGCCGCTCCGTGGCGAGCTTGCGCGTCTGATCCGGAGCCTCGGAGTCGATCCGCTTCCGCGTGCCGCGCGAGATCCGTTGCCACGATCCTGTGCCGGTACGCGAACAACTGCCGGAGCTGCTCCTTCACCGATCCGCCGCCGAAGAACTTCCCGACCGCGCCAAACGGCAGCGCGTACTCCACCTCATCCTCGTAGCTGCACGAGCCATCCGCCTCCGGAACGAAGCGGTGCGTGTGAATCCACTTCGCGAATGGTCCAGAGCGCTGCTCGTCGCGGAACATCCGTCCCTTCTCGTACGCGGTGTGCTCGGCGATCCACGTCTTGTGGACAGGTCCAACCTTGATCCGAATCGCAGTGCGGGCGCCGACGTCGAGCCCGCCGGATCGCTCCAGAACCTCGACGGGATCCCACGGCGGCGACAGGCGCTGAAAGGCGCCATCTCGCTCGTGCCAGGCGAACACCTCTTCGGCCGGCGCGGCGATGCGGCTTCTCACGACGAAGCGTTCGGTTCGGGGCATGACTTGCCGATTCGGCGACTTGTGAAGATGCGTTCGTGCGGCTATCGGGGGGCCATGAATAGCGACGCGGAGGTCCAGCGCGCAGCGGAAATTTTGAAGGCGGGCGGCGTCGTCGGGCTGCCGACAGAGACGGTCTACGGCCTCGCGGCAGACGCGGAGAACGAGCTCGCCGTCCGGAAGA
>JBJMQN010000556.1:0-3653 GCA_045802665.1 Myxococcaceae bacterium
CGCCTCGCACGAGCTGCGCACCCCGCTCACCGCGCTGCAGCTGCAGCTGCACGGCATCAAGGAGAAGGCGGCGAGAGTGGACGCGGCGCTGGCGGACAAGGTGGAGAAGGCGCGGCGAAGCACCGATCGCCTCGCGATGCTCACCGAGGCGCTGCTGGATGTGGCCCGCATCTCCACCGGCAGACTGGCGCTCAACCTCTCCGAGTTCGAGATGGGCGCCGCCGTGAAGGACGTCGTGGAGCGGCTCTCGGAATCCGCGCAGCGCAGCGGCACCGAGATTTCGCTCGACGCTCAGGCCGGCGTGAAGGGCTGCTGGGATCCCCTCCGGGTGGAGCAGATCGTCAGCAACCTCATCAGCAACGCGATCAAGTACGCCGCTGGGGCGAAGGTGGAGATCTCGGTGCGCGGCGACGACAAGGAGGCGTGCATCGTCGTCCGCGATCACGGTCCCGGCATTCCCATGAACGCGCTGCCCCGCATCTTCGAACGGTTCGAGCGCGGGCACTCGATGCGCCACTTCGGCGGGCTCGGGCTGGGGCTGTACGTCGCGCAGCAGATCACCGAGGCGCACGGCGGCCGCATCCGGGCGGAAAACGCCGAGGGCGGCGGCGCGAAGTTCACCGTAAACCTGCCGCTCAAGCCCACGACACCGGCGCCCGCGGCTACTTGATCGCGCCGCCGTTGGCGATGAGCTGATCGATCCGGTGCTCGAGCACGTCCATCGGCAGCGCGCCGTTGGTGAGCACCGCTGCGTGGAACGCCTTCACGTCGAACTTCGGGCCCAGCGCCTGCTCGGCGCGGCTTCGCATCGCGAGGATCCGCAGCTGCCCGACTTTGTAGCCCAGGGCCTGACCCGGCCAGACCAGGTAGCGCTCGACCTCGGCGGTGACGTCGCTCTCCGCCATCGAGGAGTTGTCGAGCATGAACTGGATCGCCTGCTCCCGTGTCCAACCCTTCGCGTGGAGCCCGGTGTCGACGACGAGCCGCATCGCTCGGAGCTGCCCGTCCGCGAGGTGCCCGTAGTAGTCCATCGGCGTCTGGTAGAGCCCGAGCTGCTTTCCCAGCGTCTCCGAGTAGAGCGCCCAGCCCTCGGCGTACGCCGTGTACCCGCCGAATCGCCGGAACCGGGGGAGCTTCAGCTCCTGCTGCAGCGCGACCTGGAAGTGGTGACCGGGTGAGGCCTCGTGCAGCGAGAGCGTCTGCATCCCGTAGCGCGGCTGCGCCTTCAGGTTGAACGTGTTGACGTAGAAGATCCCGGGCCGCGTACCGTCCTGGCTCGGCTGCTCGTATTCGGCGCCGGGCGCGGACTCGGCTCGGAAGGCTTCGACGGGGCGGATCTCGTAGTCCGCTTTTGGGAACACCGAGAAGAGCGTGGGCAGCTGACCGTCGATGCGCTTTTTCAGCTCGTGGTAGCTGCTGAGGAGGTCTTCCGGCTTCTTGAAGTAGAGCTCCGGGTTGTCCCGCGCCCAGCCGAAGAACTGCTGCAGCGTCCCCTTGAACGCGAGCTCTGCGCGCACCTCCTCGATACCGGACAGGATGCGCGCGACCTCTTTCTTTCCCATCTCGTGGATCTGGTCGGGCGTGAGCTCCGTCGTCGTCGAGTGCTTCACGTGCCAGGCGTACCAGCGGGCTCCATCCGGCAGCGCGGACCAGCCCACGCTCTCGCGGCACTTCGGCAGATGCTCGTCGCGCAGAAAGTCCCGCAGCTTCACCATCGCCGGCATCACTTCAGTCGCGAACACGCGGCGGTACTGCGGCTCCAGCTTCGCGCGGTCTTCGGGCTTCAGGCTCGCGAGCGGCTTCCAGAACACGCTGTCCTCGACCGTGGTCTTCGCGAACCCGTCGACCTGCTGGAGCACGTTGTCCATCGCCACTCTGGGCAGCGTGATGCCTCTGCCCTGCCCCTCGCGCATCGCCGCGATCGCGGAGTCCACCCACGCCCGGAAGCCTTCGGCGCGCTTGAGCCACCGCTTGTGATCCTCGACCGTTTTGAACGGCTGCGCGCTCTCGCCCGAGCCGAACTTCGCGAGATCCAGCAGCGGGCCGTCCATCTGGTTCATCGGCAAGAGCCGTTCGGGGAACTGCAGGCCCTCCAGCGCGTCGTTCGCGTCGTAGAGGAAGACCTCGCGCGTCAGCTGATCTTCGGGAGACAGCGTGGCCGGATCGATCGCGGTCACCTGCGCCTTCGCGCGCTCCCACGAGCTCCTCGTCTTCTCGTCGTACTCAGGTGAAGCCGGGTTTCCGAAGCGATCGTCGAACCGGTGATCGCCGATGTACGTGGCCTCGAGAGGGTTCAGCTCCAGATGCTCGTCGAACCAGCGCTCGACGATCTGGTTGAGCCGGGCGGACTGGGTCATCGATTCGTTTGAACCGTGGAGGGTGGCGCAGCTCGTGGCGATGAGCAGCGAGGCGACGGCGAGGTGACGCATGCGCATGCACGGATATCACCCGGGGTGTCGCCACTCACCCGCCACTCGGTCACTGTGACTCAGGGTGAAAGCACCCAGCACATAGGAGGCCCTGCATTCGAGGCATTTGCTGCGGTACCGTTGTGGCGGCGACGCGCGAGAGTCGCCGGGGGTTTTTAAGTGACGCAGGACGAAGCAAGAGCGCCGGCGATTTCCGCCACGTCGGAACGGCAGGATTCGACGGCGAGCCGACGTCGGTTCGACGCGCTGCTCAGGTACACGGGCGGGATCCTCTTCGAGTTCGACTCGAGCGGCCGCTACCTCGACGTCTGCACCGCGGATCCCTCGCTCCTCGCCCGGCCCGCCGCTGAGCTCGTCGGCCGAGGTGTGGTGGAGGTGCTGGGGGAGGCCACCGGTCGGCCCTTCATCGCGCTGATTCAGCGCGTGCTGCAGAGCGGCCGGCCGGAAGAGCTGGAGTACGTGCTCGATGTTCCCGCCGGCCCGCGGAGCTTCGTCGCGACGGCGCTTCCTTCTGGCGATTCACTCGTCACGCTGCTCGTCCGCGACATCACGGCGGAGCGGCAGGTGAAGGCGCAGCTCGCCGAGGCGGAGAGGCTCGCCACCGTGGGGCTGCTCGCGGCGGCGGTGGGGCACGAGATCAACAACCCGCTCGCGTTCATGGCGAACGTCATCTCCGCGATCGACTGTGGCGACGATCTGGCCCTCAGCGGCGCGGTGGCGCAGCTCAAGGACGGCACCCGGCGAATAGCGAGCATCGTCGGATCGCTTCGGCTGCTGGGGCCCGCGGGCGCGACGGAGCCGGAGGTCGTCGTGGAGCTGGAGAAGCCGCTGGAGGCGGCGCTGCAACTCACGCGCGTACGCATCGAGGATCGAGCGCAGCTCAGGATCGCGGTCAGCGCGGGCCTCCGCGTTCGCGGCGCGGAGGGGAAGCTGTGCCAGGTGTTCGTGAACCTCATCCTGAACGCAGTGCAGGCGATCGTTCCCGGCGCTCCGGCACGCAACGAGATCGCCGTCAGCATCGAGCAGTCCGGCAGCTGTGTCCGAATCCGCGTCACCGACACCGGCGTGGGGATCCCGGAAGCAGACATGGGGAAGCTCTTCGCTCCGTTCTTCACCACCCGCCCGGAGCAGAACGGCACCGGACTCGGCCTCTACGTCACGAGGAAGATCGTCGATTCGCTGGGCGGTTCGATCGCGGTTCGGAGCGAGCCCGGTCGTGGAACC
>JBJMQN010000557.1:0-9344 GCA_045802665.1 Myxococcaceae bacterium
CGCAGATGATCTGGGGCGCTCGGTTGGCGGACGTGCTGAGCGAGACCGCGGAGGGAAATCTCCGGCTCGACCTGAGCAAGTTCCATTCGCTGGAGCCGACCGAGCCGACGGAGAGGTTTCCGTACCCGAAGAAGTAGCGGCAGCCCGTGCCGCGGATTTCCATGCTCAACAGGTCGCACGCGCGACGGCCGTCCGTTACGTTGCGCAGGTGATCAAACGGCTACGCGATCGCTATCTGGCCGCGCGCAAGCGTTGGTGGGTCCGTTGGGGGATCGATCTCGCGTTCGTCGCGCTGGTCCTCATCGGCGCGAGCGCGTGGCAAACGCGCCACCATTTGAAATCCGACGCACCGTCGTTCTCATTGCAGGACCTCAACGGCGCGCAGGTGTCACTGGCATCGCTGCGCGGCAAGCCCGTGCTGCTTGAGTTCTGGGCGCCGTGGTGTGGGGTCTGCAAGGCGCAGTCTCAGAACATCTCGTGGCTCCGGAGACTCGCGGGAGATCACGCGGCGGTCATCTCGGTGGCGAGCGCGTACCAGAGCACCGCGGACGTGCAGGGCTACGTCCAGGCACATGGAGTTGATTACCCGGTGCTGCTCGGCGGCGACTCGGTCGCGCAGCAGTACCGCGTGGACGCGTACCCGACGATGTACTTCCTCGACTCCAACGGCCGCGTGAAGGAATCCGCGGTGGGGTACACGACCACGTTCGGATTGCTGTGGCGATTGATGCTCTGATCTCCGCCTCACTTCACGATGATCGTGCCCTTCATCATCGCGTGCAGCGAGCACATGTAATTCTTCGTGCCGGGCTTCTCCGCCTTCCAGCTGAACGTCTCTCCCGGCTGGATGAGCGGCGACATGATGTCGGGCGGCGCGAGCACGGTGTGCGGAACGATGTCCTTGTTCGTCCAGGTGATCGTCTCACCGGGATGCACGTTCACCGTCGCAGGCGTGAACTTCATCGCGCCCATCGTCACCTCGTGCGAGGCCGCCTTCTTCTTCGGGGGCGCTGCGCCCACCACCAGAGCGGTGGTGAGCACGAGCGCGACAACGGCGAACTTCACTTGTGGCCGCCGTCCATGTGCATGTCCTTCATGTCCCCGCCGCCCTTGCCGTTCAGCTCCGCCTGCAGCTTCTTGGCGTGATCGAGGTGAGCGACGAGCGCCGGCTTCACGGCCTTGAGCAGGTCCTTGAGCTCCTTGTTCTTCGCGTTCGGGATCAGGACCTTGTCCACCGCGTCGATCACGGCCTTGTGGTAGGTGACCTCGTTGTCGACGTACGCCTTGTCGAACTCTGCGCCGCTCTTCTTGCCGATCTCCTCGCGCGCCTTGTCGCCGTTGGTCTTGAGGGTCTGGCTGGTGGCGTTGTCCTCCGGGGTGACCTTGAGCTTGGTGACGAGGTCCGTGGCCTGCTTGATGACCGAGGTGTGGTCATCGACCATCCGCTGCGCGAACTCCTTCACCTTCGGGTTCTGCGTCTTGTCGAGCGCGTCCTTCGCCGCGTCGATGTCCACCTGATTCGCAGTGACGGCGATGTGCGCGATCTCCGGGTCCGTGGGCGGCTTCGCCTTCGCGGTCTTGGCGGACTTGTCAGCGGCGAGCGCAATCGAGCTAACGGCCATCACACACAGTGCAAGCTTCTTCAGCATATCGTTGGTTTCTCCGTTGAAAGTGGCCTGCGTGTGATGTCGCCGCCCCGAAAAGGTGACAGCGCGTGATAGCTGCACACGCGAGTGCTCACCGGCAGAATCTGAAGCAGTCTCCCGTGCGCGTCTGGGTGGATGTGGGAGAGAACCTGTCGAAAACCTTCAACCGATAACTCCATCGCACGTCACGTTTTCCAAGGGGCTTTCGATGACGATTCTGACCAGGCGGGTTCTTCCGAAGCAGGCGAAAGAAGTGAAGGCGGAGCTTTCCGCGCTCAAAGCGACTGTTGGCTCGAAGAACGTTCTCAACCTCGGCGACGCGGGAAAAGCTGTCGGCTACCTGCAGGCGCACCTGCGAGCGGCGGGCGTCTATCAAGGCCCCGTGAACGGCCAGTTCGATCAGGCCACCGCGGACGCGCTGATCGCGTTCCAGACCGCGAAGAAGCTGACCCCGTCTGGGATGCTCGACAAGGCGACGTTCAACGCGCTGAAAGCGGTGAACCACTTCGTGCCGAAGGGCGGCTTCGACAAGGATCCGGCGCGCATCAACCAGCGCGGCAGCGACATCGCCTCGGTCGAGCGCAAGCTCGCGAAGCTCGGGTTCCTCAAGCCCGAAAAGGCGGACGGCGTCTACGATCAGGCCACGCAGGACGCGGTGCTCCGCTACCGCAAAGCGGACAAGCAGGTCGCGGACGGGCTCAAGAAGATCGGCGGCACCTTCAGCAAGGAGCTCAACAAGGCTGTCGAATCCTGGAACCACGCGCCGGTTCGCCGTCGTGACGTGACGAACGCGAAGGGACTCCGCCGCCACAAGCAGCTCGACGATCTCGTCTCCGCCGCGGTGAAGAAGGCGGGACCGGAGGGGCTGGGCCTCGGAGCCAAGGGCAGGGCGGTGCAGTGGGTGGAGAAGCACCTCGAGGAGGCGGGCTACGAGCTCGGCGCGGAGAATCAGCAGTTCGGCTCGCGTACCGAAGCGGCGCTCAAGCAGTTCCAGGAGAAGTCGAAGCTCCCGGTCACCGGCAAGCTGGACTCCGCGACGTGGAACAAGCTCAAGGGGAGCTACTTCGGAGCGAAGGACGGCACCTCTCCCGCGCAGCGCGAAGGCGAGAAGAGCGGCGCGGTGAAGCGCACCGAGGAGATGCTGAAGAAGCTCGGCTACCACGTCGGCAAGGTCGACGGCCTCTTCACCGCGAACACCGAGAAGGCGGTCGAGAAGTTCCAGAAGAAGAACAAGCTCAACGTCTCGGGCGCGGTGGGCGGCGGCACCGAGAAGGCGCTGGAGAAAAAGGTCGCGGCGCTCTTCAAGCCGGGCAGCTGGAAGCCGGGTGCCGGTCAGCTCCGCGGCGGCGACTTCTCCTCGTACCAGTCCTCCGCGCTGTTCAACTCCGTCATCCGCAAGTCGCAGTGGGGCTCCATCAAGGCGAGCGAAGGCACGAGCTGGACGGATCCGACGTTCAAGTCGCGCTGGAACCTGATGGGCAAGCTGGTGAAGAGCGGCAAGATGAAGATGCGGATGGCGTACCACTTCCTGCACGCGGGCAACGGCGTGGGCCAGGCGAAGCACTTCCTCAACACGCTCGGGATTCACGGGAAGCTGAAGGCTGGCACGCGGCTCGCGCTGGATTGGGAAGCGGACGCTCTCAGCTCACCGGGCACGCTGCGCGACGCGGCGAACTACATCCACAAGGTCACCGGCGTCTGGCCGTTCGTCTACACCTCCGCGAGCCAGGCCGGCCGAGCGAAAGCCGCCGTCCCGCACGCCTACCAGTGGATCGCGCAGTGGGGCAGCTCGATTCCGAAGAACGTCCCGTTCGTGCAGTACTCGGACGGTCCGGGCTACGACCACGACGTGTTCAACGGCTCGGTCGCGGCGCTGAAGAAGCTGGCCGGTTTCTAGGCCGCACGCGCAGCCCGCCATATCGTCCGCCGCGATGAAGAAGCTCCTCGTCGCGGCGGCAATGGCGTTTTTCTCCTGTGCGGGAAGCCCGCAGCTCCAGTCGCTGGAGGCGGATCACTCGACGCTCTCCACGCAGGTCGCCGAAGCGCAGGCCGAGGCGCGCGGATCGTTCGATCAGTCCTCTGCCGCTGCCGATCGCATGGGCCTGTCCGGCGTGCGCTGCGCGGCGGTGGTCCCGTCCAACGGTCAGCCTCCTCCGAACGGAGTGACGTCGGCGCGAATGCAGCTCGCTCGCGGGCAGTACCAGGCGCGGCCTGCGTTCCAGGCGGCGCGCACGCAAGGAAACTGGAAGGTCATTCCCGGCAGCTGCTCGGTGGTGAAGCCGTGAAGCGCGCGCTGCTGTTGCTCGGGCTTCTGTGTCTCGCGTGCTCGGATCAGGGCCGCATCGACGCGCTCCGAAAAGACAACGCGAAGCTCCGCGAAGATCTCCAGGCCGCGAAGTACGCCTCCGAAGGCGGCGCCGCGTTCGCGAAGGGCGGCGATGCGAGCAGCATGTACATGGCGTACACGCGCGACGATCTGCAGCAGATGGCGGCGGGGATGGTGCCGTACTCGATCCCCGCTCGCGACATCGACTCGCGGCTGTCCGGCGAGATCATCGTGGACGCGGTCACGGACTTCAGCTTCCGGGACAGCAATCAGCTCGGGTGCCGGATGCGGCTTCACGGCAGCAACATCCGCCTGAACGTCAGCGTTCCGAAGATGTACCAGAACGAAGTGAAGAACTTTCAGTCGGCGATTCAGGGCGGCTGGATTTCCGATCTCAACGTGCGGCTCATCCCCGGCGGCAACGCCCTCGTCGCGCGAGCGCAGGCGACCTCCGTTCACTTCGTCGTGCCGCCGAAAGGCAACTACGAGGGCCAGCTCCTCGATGCGATGAACGAGCGCGGTCTGCGCGGCGGCATCCAGCTGAACGTCGACCTCCCCGCCCCGTGGAAGTCGCAGCACGTGTTCCTCACGCGGAACAACGCGATCGTCGAATACCGGCGCTGAGAATTTTTCGTGTGGCGCGGCCCCGTTCGCGGGTGCAGATAGCGGCCCCATGCGAAACGTTCTCGTTCTTGCCCTCGTCCTCACCGGCTGCGCGCACGCGCCCACGTCCTCCAACAACACCTCGTCGTCCACGGAGGCGATCGTGAACGCGCCTGACCGCAGCGAAGCGGACAAGAAGCTCGACGCGGGCAGAAAGCCGGCCCAGTTCCTCCAGTTCCTGAAGGCTGAACCCGGGATGAAGGTCGCCGAGCTGAGCGCGGGCGGCGGTTACACCACCGAGCTCCTCGCGCGAGCGGTCGCCCCCAACGGCGTCGTCTACGGTCAGAACACGAAGTGGGCGCTGGAGAAGTTCGCCGAGAAGCCGTGGAGCGAACGGCTCAGCAAGCCTGTGAACAAGAACGTGATCCGCGTGGACCGCGAGCTCGACGATCCGTTCCCGCCCGAGGCGAAGGATCTGGACCTCGTCGTCAGCAACGCCATCTACCACGACACCGTGTGGCTGAACGTGGACCGGGCGAAGATGAACAGCGCGGTCTTCGCGGCGCTCAAGTCTGGCGGCCGCTACGCGATCTGCGATTCGTCCGCGAAGGAAGGCAGCGGCACTCAGGACGTCCAGACGCTCCACCGCATCGACGAGCAGGTGGTGAAGAACGAGGTGACCGCCGCCGGCTTCCAGCTCGCCGAGGAGAGCAACATCCTCCGCAACCCGGCCGACACCCGCGACTGGAGCGCGTCACCGGGGGCGGCGGGCGAGAAGCGCGGGACGTCGGACCGCTTCTGCCTCGCGTTCAAGAAGCCGTAGCCGCGCGGCCGAGATCGGCGAACTGGCGGCTGTACAGCTCCGAGTATTTGCCGCCCTTCGCCATCAGCTCGTCGTGCGTGCCGCGTTCGATGATCTTGCCCGCGTCCATCACCAGGATCTGATCCGCGTTCCGGATCGTCGACAGCCGGTGCGCGATGACGACGCTGGTGCGACCCTTGAGCAGTGACGAGAGCGCCTGCTGGATCAGCATCTCGGTGCGCGTGTCGATGTTCGCCGTCGCCTCGTCGAGGATGAGGATGCGCGGATCCGCGAGGACCGCTCGCGCAAAGGCGAGCAGTTGCCGCTGACCCTGACTGAGCGTCGCGCCACCCTCTCCGAGCACGGACTGGTAGCCCTTGGGCAGCGCGGCGATGAAGTCGTGCGCGTGGACGGCCTTCGCCGCGCGTTCAATCTCCTCCGGCGTCGCGTCCGGTTTCCCGAGCGCGATGTTCGACGCGATCGTCCCCGTGAACAGGAACGGCTCCTGAAGCACGATCGCGATCTGCCGCCTCAGGCTCTCCCGCCTGAGCTTCCGAACGTCCTCGCCGTCCAGCCGCACCGTGCCGCCGTTCACGTCGTAGAACCGCGGGATGAGGCTCGCGATTGTCGTCTTGCCGGCGCCCGTCTTGCCCACGATCGCCACGGTCTTCCCGGCGGGCGCGTCGAAGTCCACCTCGTGCAGCACGTGCCGGTTCTGGTCGTAGCCGAACGAGACCTTCTCGAACTGAATGCGCCCGGCGGATGCTTTGACCTCCAACGATTCGGACGTGTCGGCCGGCTCGGTGGGCTCGTCGAAGATGCCGTAGATGCGTTCGGCCCCGGCGAGCGCGGACTGCGCCAGCGTGTAGACGGACGCGATCATCTGCAGCGGCCGGAAGAAGCCCTGCACGTAGATGAGGAACGCGCCCATCTGGCCAACCGTGAGCTGGTCCTGGAACACGAGATAGCTGCCGTAGCCGATGACCAGCGCGATCGAGATCGTGGAGAGGAGCTCGATCGTCGGCGAGAACGCGGACGTGATGCCGGACGCGGAGACGTTCGCGTCGCGGTTCGCGGCGTTGCGCTGCTTGAACTTCTGGATGTTCACCTCGGTGCGGTTGAACGCCTGCGCCTGCCGCACCCCGACGATCTCCTCCTGCAGTTCCGCGGTGACGTCGCCCACCGTCTCGCGCGTTTTTCGATAGGCACGCCTCGCTCGCGCGGCGAAGGCCCACGTCGCGAACAGCATCACCGGGATCAACGTGAAGCACGCGAGCGCGAGCCGCACGTTCATCAAGAGCATCGCCACCAGCACGCCGGTCAGTCCGACGACGGAGCCAAGCAGCTGCGTGACGCCCTGAGAGAAGAACTGGTTCAGCGTGTCCACGTCGCTGACCAGCCGGCTCATCAGATCGCCGATCGGCCGCTTGTCGAAGAACCCCAGCGGCAACTTCTGCAGATGCGAGAAGAGCCGCCCGCGCATCGTGGCGAGCACCTTCTGGCCCACGGTGCCGATCCGGAAGCTCTGCATCCGCTGCGCGATGGCGCTCAGCGTGTAGATGAGGAGCAGCAGAAGGATCTTGAGCAGCAGCCCGCGCTTGTCGCCGTGGACGATGTCGTCGTCGATCGCCTTGCTGATGACCTTCGGACCCACGCCCTGCGCCGTCGCGTAGATCGTGCTGAAGAGCAGCACCACGAGCAGCGTGCCGCGGTAGGGCTTCAGCTCAGAGCCCAGCCGCTTCGCCACCGCGCCGCGGTTGGAGGCGCGCTGCACCTCCATCTCCGCCATCGCCTGAATGTCGCCCGGGCGCCTCATGCCGCGGCCTCCCGGCTCTCAGGGACCAGCTGCGAGCCGACGATCTGGTTGTAGAGCTCCGAGCTCGCGATGAGCTCGTCGTGACGGCCCTGCGCCACGACCTTGCCTTCATCCAGCACGACGATCAGATCCGCGTCGCGCACGGTGCTGATCCGCTGAGCGATCACCACCGCGGTGCGGTTCTTGTCGCGCATCAGCTTGTCGAGCGCGCGCTGAATCGCGGCCTCCGTCTGCGCGTCCACCGCGGAGGTGCTGTCGTCGAGGATGAGCAGATGCGGATCCGTCAGCAGCGCCCGAGCGATGGCGAGCCGCTGCCGCTGACCGCCCGAGAGCCCCACGCCGCGTTCGCCGACGACGGTGTCGTACTTGTTCGGCAAGGCTTCGATGAACTCCGCCGCCTGTGCGGCCTCCGCCGCCGCCTTGATCTGCTCCAGCGTCGCGTCCGGTTTTCCGTAGGCAATGTTGTCGCGCACAGGCCCCGAGAAGAGCAGGGCGTCCTGCAGCACGACGCCGATCTGAGAGCGCAGCGAGCTCAGCGTCACTTTGCTCACGTCGCGCCCGTCGATCAGCACTTCTCCGCCGGTCACGTCGTAGAACCGCGGCAAGAGGTTGATGATCGTGCTCTTGCCCGAGCCGGTGGTACCGACGATGGCCACCAGCGCGCCGGGCTCGGCGGTGAACGTCACGCCGCGGAGGATCTCCTTTTCGCTCCCCGCGTACCGGAACTTCACGTCCTTGAACTCCACGCGGCCCTGAATGGGCGGCAGCGGCGTCGCGTCCGGCGCGTCGCCGAGCTCGATGGGCGTATCGAGCAGCTCGAAGACGCGCAGCGCGGACGCGTTCGCCCGGCTCATCTGCGCGGAGAGGAAGCCCACCGTCATGATGGGAAGCAGCAGAAACGCGAGGTAGCTGTTGAACGCGAGCAGCTCGCCCACGGTGAGCCGGCTGCCGAAGACGAGGAACCCGCCGACTCCAATCACGACGATCGTCGCGAAGTTCGCGATGAAGTTCATGAACGGGAAGTTCTTCGAGAGCGCGTCGATCGCGAGCAGGTTGTACCCGAGCAGCTCCTCGTTGATGTCGTCGTAGCGCTTCGCCTCGCGCTGCTCCGCCGAGAACGCACGCACCAGCCGCACGCCGCGCAAATTTTCCTGCAGCACGACGTTCAATCTCCCGAGCGCCGCCTGCACCTTCCCGAACAGCGGAAACAGCGCGCCCATGAACCGCTTCAGGCCCCAGAAGATCGGCGCCATCGCGAGCAGCGAGGACAGCGCGAGGATCGGGCTCAGCACGAACATCAGCACAATCGTGCCGAGCAGCATCACGCCCGCGGATGCGAGCTGAATCACGCCCATGCCCACGAACGTGCGGACCTGCTCCACGTCAGAGGTGAGCCGCGTGAGGAGCTGCCCCGTCTGAGCTTGATCGTAGTAGCTGAAGGAGAGCTTCTGAATCCGCCCGAAGAGCGCGCCGCGGAGATCGAATGCCACGCCCTGAGAGGCGCGTTCGCTCAGGTAGCTCTGCGCGAAGTTGAAGACGCCGCGGATGAGGGCGATGCCCACGAGGCCGAGGACCGCGAAGATGACCTTGTCGCGGTTCCTCGCGCCTAAACCCTGATCCACCGCGATGCGGATCATCTGCGGCGTGGCGAGGTTCGCCGCGGAGACGATGAACAGCGAGAAGAGAGCGCCGAACGTGGCGCCTCGATACTTGCTCAGAAACCGGATCGCCCGGCCGACACCGGCGGCGTTCATCCGGCGCGGGGGCGCCCCATCGCTCATGGGGGCCCCTCATAACGAGCCAAACGAAACAGCGCCATAGAGCGTTCGCATCGCTTCACCCAGCGAATAGAACCGTCGGCGCCGGCGCACAGCGCTCGCTTCCGGGACGGCGGTGATCGGGAACGCTTCGTCGATGCGGAGGAGCTCCTCTTCAGACAGCTTGAGTGCCGCGGCGCGCGCGTTGTCCCTCGCGTGCTTGCGCGAAGAGTGCTTCGGGATCACGAAGACGCCGCTTCGCCTCAAGAGAAACGCGAGAAGCCGTGACGCTCGCCTGCCCTCCAGACGACTGGAGTCCGTTCTGACCCCAGGCCTCAGTGGGTCCCAGACGTGAGCGGAAGCCGGTTGAAGGGGTAGGCTCCCTCCCCATGAG
>JBJMQN010000558.1:0-7556 GCA_045802665.1 Myxococcaceae bacterium
CGGTCCCGACACACCCGCGCAGCCTGAGCAGAAGCCAGCGTCCGCGACCGAGAACGCGCCGCACGCGCCTCGGGACGGCGGCAAGTCCTAGCTACTCGCCGAGATACGCCTTCCGCACTTCCTCGCTCTTGAGGAGCTCCTGCCCGGGGCCGGCCATCGCGACCTCTCCGGTCTCGAGCACGTACGCGTAGTGCGCCAGCGAGAGCGCGAGGTGCGCGTTCTGCTCCACGAGCAGAATCGAGACGCCCTTCTGATTCACCTCTCGGAGAATTCGGAAGATCGTCTCCACCACCTGCGGCGCGCGGCCGAGCCACGGCTCGTCCAGCAGCAGCAATCTGGGCCGCGACATCAGCGCCCGCGAGATGGCGAGCATCTGCTGCTCACCGCCGGAGAGCGTTCCCGCGACCTGCTTGCGCCGCTCTTTCAACCGCGGAAACAGCCCGAAGCAGTACTCCTCGTCCTTCGCGATCTCTTCGGTGTCGTTTCGCAGGTACGCGCCGAGCGAGAGGTTCTCGTGCACGGTGAGATTCAGGAAGATGCCGCGGCCTACCGGCGCGTGGGCCATTCCCTTCGGCACCAGCAGATGCGCTTTCGTTCCGGTGATGTCCTGGCCGTCCAGCGTCACCTTCCCGGCGACGGGCTTCAGCATTCCGGAGACGGCTCTCAGCGTGGACGTCTTGCCAGCGCCGTTTCTGCCGATCAGCGCGACCACTTCGCCTTTCCCCAACGAGAGCGACACACCTCGGAGCGCTTTGATCGCGCCGTAGCTCACCGCGAGATCTTTGATGTCGAGCAGCGGCTCTCTCTGCTGCCGTTCTCCGAGCACCTGCACCGGGCTCATCGCGCAGCTCCTGTGCCGTGCGATTCGAGATAGCTGTCGCCGAGGTACGCCTCGATGACTTTGCGGTCCGCTCGGACTTCGGCGCCGGTGCCGACCGAGATCGTCTCGCCGTGATCGAGCACGATGATCTTCTCGCAGATGCCCATCACGAGCTTCATGTCGTGCTCGATGACGAGGATGCCCAGGTCGAACTGATCGCGCAGCTTGCGGATCAGCACCATCAGCTCCGCTTTCTCGCCGGTGTTCATTCCGGCCGCGGGCTCATCGAGCAGCAGAACTTTCGGATTCGTCCCCAGCGCTCGCGCGATCTCCAATCGCCGCTGCTCACCGTACGGGAGGTTCCGTGCCTCTTCGTCGCGACGGTGAGAGAGGCCCATCACTTCGAGGAGATGCTCAGCTCGCTGGGTGATCTGCTGCTCTTCGCGGAGAAAGCCGGGCGTCTTCGCCAGCGCTCGCCACCAGTCGTAGTAGTTGTTGAAGGCGTCAAAACCGCCCGCGATCGCTCGCCGGTAGAAGACTGGACCGTAGAAGTCTCTCGAGAAACCCGAGAATGGAATGTGGCGCAGGACGCGGTCCACGACCTTCATCGCCGGCGACAGCTGCGCCAGCCACTCCTCGTGCCGGTCCTCGCGCTCAGTCGCTGCTGCCTCGATGTTCGAGATGATCCCGCTCGAGAAGATGGGCGAGGTCTCCGCGAGGCAGGCGACCTTCACGTTGTCGATCGCGGAGAGCTCTTTGAAGAGCCGGATGTTCTGGAACGTTCTTGCAGCGCCAAGACGATTGATCTTGTACACCGGCCTGCCATTCACGCGCGTTCCGGACAGGTACACCTTGCCCGACGTCGGCTTGTACACGCCGGTGAGCACGTTGAACGCGGTGGTCTTCCCCGCGCCGTTCGGCCCGATGAGCCCGAGGAGATCCTTCTTCCGGACCTGGAGATTGAAGTCCGTCAGCGCCTTCAAGCCGCCGACGACGATGCTGCAGCTCTTCGCTTCCAGCAGCGGAGCCTCGGAAGCCGCGCTCACGCCGGCCCTCCCTGAAGCGTTCCTTCAGGCCGTTTGTTCGGCTGCTTGCGCCGGTTCCAGAGCTCCTTCGTGCCGAACAATCCCTGTGGCCGAAACAGCATCAGGAGCACGAGCAGGATTCCGTAGATCGGCATCCGGATCGGATCCGCCTTGCTCGCCATCTCCGGTCCGAGCGTGGCACCGAGCAACGACCGCAGCCCTTCCGGCAAGAGCGAGAGGAACACCGCGGCGATGACCGCGCCCGTCGTGCTGCCGAGCCCGCCGAGCGTCACCATCACCACGATCTCCATCGACTCCACGAACGTGAAGCGGCCAGGGTTGATCGTGTAGACGTGGCTGAAGAGCCCGCCCGCGACGCCGGCGAAGAACGCGGAGATGACGAACGCGCGGACCTTGTAGCCGGTGGTGTTCACGCCCATCGCCTCGGCGGCGATCTCATCCTCACGAATCGCGGTCAGCGACCTTCCGTGCGAGCTCTCCGCGATGCGTTTCGCCGCGATGACGGTGATCGCCACCCACGCGTAGATCATGAAGAGCGACGTGCGCTGCGGAATTCCGGAGAGCCCCAGCGCTCTGCCGAAGAACTCCGAGTTCTGCAGGATGACGCGGATGATCTCCCCGAAGCCCAGCGTCACGATCGCGAGGTAGTCGCCCTTGAGCCGAAGCGACGGGAGCCCCACCAGCAGTCCGCCGAACGCCGCGGCCGCTCCGCCGAGCAACAGCGCGACGATGAACAGCGTCTGATCGGAGGCCGCCACAGGCAGCGCGGAGATCTTCGCGTCCATCGTCCCGAGCGTGAACTTCGCGGCGATGTACGCCCCCACCGCCATGAACCCGGCATGACCGATGGAGAACTGCCCGGTCATCCCGTTCACGATGTTCAAGCTCACCGCGAGGACGATGAAGATCCCCGCGCGCGTCGCCAGCGAAGTGAAGAACCCGCTCCGGTCCCCGAGGAACTGCAGCGCCGTCAGCAGCACGATCGCTACCGCGACCCAGAGGAGCTGGCGGACCATCACCCGCATCAGACCTTCTCCGCCGTCACTCGACCGAAGAGTCCTTCGGGGCGCAGGAGCAGGACGATGATCAGAAATCCGAACGCCACCGCGTCACGCCACGACGACGCCGTGTAGCCGACGACGAACTCCTCCACGAGCCCGAGCAACAGCGCACCGACGACGGCACCGGGCACGTGACCGATCCCGCCGATCACCGCCGCAACGAAGGCCTTGAGGCCCACGTACAGCCCCATCAGCGGCTGCACCGCGGTGTCCTTGATCGCGTAGAGAATTCCGGCGCCCGCCGCCAACGCGCTGCCGAGCATGAACGTGAGCCCGATGATGCGATCCACCGGGATGCCCATCAACGCGGCGGTGCGGTGGTCGAAGGAGACCGCGCGCATCGCTCGGCCGAACTTCGTGCGGAAGACGAGGTACTGCAGCGCCGCCATCAGGACCACCGCGATCACGAACGAGATCACCTGCGTGTTGCGGATGATGACGTCGCCGTCGTGGTAGTTCAGCCACTCGACGGGCTTGATGATCTCCGGGAACGCCTTCGGCGAAGAGCCGGGCAGCGGGCCCAGGTCGAGCTGAAAGCCGTACGAGAGCGTGAACGAGATTCCAATCGCGGTGATCAGCGCGGTGAGCTTGGGCTTGTCGCGGAGCGGGCGATACGCGAAGCGCTCGATGAGGAAGCCGAGCAGCGCGCACGCCAGCATGGACGCGAGGAACACCAGCACGACGGTCAGGAACGACTGGTTCTGAGACGACTTCGCGCCGAGCTGATTCGCCGCCGCGTAGCCGACGTACGTGCCCACCATCATCACGTCGCCGTGCGCGAAGTTGATGAGCTTCAGCACGCCGTAGACCATCGTGTAGCCCAGCGCGACGAGGGCATAGATGGTCCCAACGGCGATGCCGTTGATCAGGTGCTGGAGAAACTCACTCATCCGCCGATGCCCGAGTCCGTCACGTTCAAGCGCTACGGGCTCACAGATGCCGCGAACGAAGTCTTCCCATCCGCGACCTTGAGAACGACCGCCGGCTTTACCGCGTCGCGCTTCTCGTTCAGCGTGACCTTCCCCGCCGCGCCCGCGTAGTCCTTCGTCTGGGCGATCGCATCGCGGAGGTCCGGGCCATTGAGCGACTTCGCGCGCTTCATCGCGTCCATCGCCACCATCGCCGCGTCGTACCCCAGCGCCGCGAGCGAATCCGGCACTGACCCGTACTTCGCCTTGAACGCGGAGATGAACTTCTGGGTCACAGGGTCCGGCGTGTCGGGCGAGTAGTGGTTCGTGTAGTAGCTGCCGTCCACCGCGGACCCGCCGAGCTCGAACAGCTTCTCCGACTCCCAGCCGTCGCCGCCGAGCAGCGTCGCCTTGATGCCGAGCTCCCGCGCCTGCCGCGCGATGAGGCCGACGTCCGTGTAGTAGCCCGGCACATAGATGCCGTCCGGCTTGAGCTTCTTGAGCGCCGTGAGCTGCGCGCGGAAGTCCGTGTCGCCCTTGCTGAAGCTCTCCTTGCCCACGACCTTCCCGCCCATCTCGTTGAACTGGCGCGTGAAGCTGTCGGAGAGGCCGAGGCTGTAGGCGCTCTTGTTGTCCTCGAGCACCGCGACGTTCTGCAGCTTCAGCGTGTCGCGCCCGAACTTCGCCATCGCGTAGCCCTGGAACGGATCGATGAAGCAGACGCGGAAGATGTAGTCGCCCTTCGCGGTGACCGCTTCATTCGTCGAGGAGGGCGTGATCATCGGGACGCCAGCGGCCTGCGCCCGCTCCGCCATCGCGAGCGAGTTCGTGGACGACACCTCGCCGAGGATGAGCTTCACCTTGTCCTGGGTGATGAGGCGCACGGTGGAGTTCGCCGCTTCGTCCGGCTTGCCCTGATCGTCGTAGACGCGGACTTGTACTTTCTTGCCGTTCACACCTCCGGCGGCATTCACCTGCTCCAGCGCGAGATCGATGCCGTTGCGGGTGGAGGTGCCGAACGTCGCCTCGGAGCCGGTGAGCGAACCCACCTCGCCGATCACGATGGTGCTGTCATCCGCCGGCGGCGTCTGCGTGTTCTGCGCGGTGGTGCCCGCCGTGTCGTTCGGCTTCACGTCGGTCTTGCCGGTGGTGTTCGCGCCGGTGCCGTTCTGATCCGATGAAGGGCCCTGACCCTGCTTCTTCTCGCACCCGGTGAAGCACAGAGCCACCGCCGCAAGGATCGCCAAAGACCAGCGCATGCCGTGAAACCTCCAGCCGCAAAATCAGAGAGGGGGGCGGCGGTTGTACGGGGTGAGAGGGGGTAGGTCAACCGGGCAATTGAGCGGGTTCGGGGGCGGGCTTGCGGAGAGGAATCCACTCGGTGCGGGAGCGCGCGCGCAGCAAGAGCGCGATGCCGCAAGCCGTGCAGAGCACGAACGCCGCGAGCCCCGCTTCAGGTCCCCACGTGCCACCGTTCAGAAACAGCAGTCCATTCGAGTGGCCGTGCAGGAGCGAAGGGAGAATCTGCCCCGAGACCGGCGCGCCGAACACGGAGCCGAGCGTGAAGTTCCACGCCCAGTGCAGACCGATCGGCAGCCAGAGCGAACGCGAGACGAGAAACGCCGCGCCCAGCAAAAGCCCCGCTTCGATCGCGATGGCGACCGCCGCGAGCAGAGAGCTGTTCGGGTTCATCAGGTGCGCGACGCCGAAGAAGAGCGAGGTAATCGCCAGCGCACCGGCCGTGCCGAGCCACTCCTCGAACGCCTTGAAGAAGACACCGCGGAAGAGAATCTCCTCGCCGAGCCCCACGAGCGCGAAGCCGATGAACGATGCGACGAGCTCGCGCACGGGAGCAGTGGGGACAGTGGAGTCGAATGACCACGCACCGGAGATCAGAAGCACCGCCATCACGAGGCTGATCAAAAGCGCTCCGAGAAGAAATCCGATCGGCAGCTCGCGGACGTGCCGCGATGAGAATCCAAGCTCGTCGCCTCGAGCGCGAGCGATCACCACTCGCGAGACGATCAAAGAAACCACCGCCGAGATCCCCGTCGGCACGCCGAGCCGCAGCGCAAGCGGAAGGCGTGTCTCATCGAGATGAAGCAGAAACTGCAGGTAGTTCATCGCGAACTGCGCCACGAGGAAGCAGACGATCCCCACCACCACCTGGATCACCGCTAGCCACCATGAGGTTCTGCGGACAGACAAGGCGCGCGCGAATGTAGCCGGGTTCTCGCGTACAAATGTCGCAATGGCTTCCGCTTCGTCACGGTCCGACACGCACCCGAATCTGCAGTACGAGAGTGCGTCACCGGTGACGTGGCCGGCGACGGATCATTTCGCTCTGCGCTGCGGCGCGACGACTCTGGTGCTCGCGTCCGCACTCGCGTGCATCTGGCTTCTGGGTCGCCCGCGGGAAACGGCCACGGGACGAATCGCATCCGCGCTCATCACGCTGCTCGGTTCGATCGGGGTCGGCGGCTACGTCGGCATGGTCGCGATGGTCAGGGGCGACTTCCTGCGCGCAGATTCGCTTTGGCATGTCGCCGGACTGATTGTCGGCGCCGGCGTTGGGTTGTTTGCGGGGCTCGTTCTGGTGTCTGTGGTTCGGAGCGTCCCGCGGCACCGAAGGTGGACGACGGTCGTGGCCGCGTGCGCGACGGTGGTGACGTTCGGCCCACTCTGCTGGGCAGGATGAACGCGCACCACCGCGCCGCCTCACGCGAGATCAAACAACAGGAACTCGCTCTTTTCCTTCGCTGCGATCTCCACCTTCTTCTCCGCCTCGATCCGCGCGCCGTCGCCTGCCTTCAGCGGCACGCCGTTCACGTTCACCTCGCCGCTCGCGACCTGAACCCAGCCGTTGCCGCCCCGTTCGAAGGTGTGGCTGACCGAGTCTCCGCCGTTCAGCACCGACGCGAACATCGACACGTCCTGATGCACCTTCACCGCGCCGTCGCGTGCGTCGCCGTCCGCCACTCGGAGGAGCTTCCCGGTCTTCTCCGCCTCCGGGAACATCTTCTGCTCGTAGGACGGCTGGAGTCCGCGCTCCTTCGGCAGGATCCAGATCTGGAAGAAGTGGACCCACTCCGAGGACTTGTTCGCCTCGCTGTGCAGCACACCGGTGCCGGCGCTCATCCGCTGCACTTCGCCGCGCCGAATCGACGAGCCGTTGCCCATGCTGTCCTTGTGATCCAGCCGGCCGCTCAGCACGTACGTCAGGATCTCCATGTCGCGGTGCGGGTGCGTGCCGAAGCCCTCCTCGCCCTTCACCTTGTCCTCGTTGATCACCCGCAGCGTCCGGAAGCCCATCTGCTCGGGGTCGTAGTAGTCCGCGAACGAGAAGGTGTGCTTGGTGTCCAGCCACCCGTGGTTCGCCGCGCCGCGCTGCTCACTTCGTCGAACGGTGATCATCTTCTTCTCCTTCAAACTTCAACTTCGTTTGTGCTCCAACGAGTGCCGAAACCCTTCGAGCTCCGGCACCCGTCAAAACGTTTTCAGCCCGCCTTCTTCGCCTGCGCGGAATCCGAGACCGCCTGCACGTTGATCTCGATGTCGATGTTCTCGCTCACCAGCACGCCGCCCGCCTCCAGCGCCTGATTCCAGCCGAGCCCGAACTCGCGCCGATCGATCCGCGCCGTCGCGAGGAAGCCCACGCGCTGGTTGCCCCACGGATCTTTTCCGTTGCCGAGATTCTCCACCTCCAACGTCACCGGCTTGC
>JBJMQN010000559.1:0-4871 GCA_045802665.1 Myxococcaceae bacterium
CGGTGCTCGCCGGGCTCCTGTGCGGGCTGCTCGGCGTGTTCGTGGTGCTGCGCCGGGTCGCGTTCGTCTCCGCGGCGCTGGGACAGATCTCCGGGCTCGGCATCGCGATCGGATTCGTGATCGGCGGCGCGTTCGGCGTGGATCCGCATCAGGCGACGCCGGTGTACCTGGATCCCGTGGTGATGGCGCTGCTGCTCACCGGCGGCGTGTCGATGTTGATGGCGCTGACGACTCGCATTCAGCGGACCTCGCCCGAGAGCAGCGTCGCGTTCGCGTATCTGTCCGCAGCGGCGCTGGCGCTGATCGTGCTCGCGAGCCCGTCCATCGTTCAGGAAGCGCACGAGGTGAACGATCTGCTCTTCGGCAGCACGGTCGCGGTGAGACAGGAACACCTCATCGAGCTCGCGATCGTCACGTTCATCGTCGTCATCGGGATGATCTTTCTGTTCAAGGATCTCCTCTTCATCTCGTTCGATCGCGAGATGGCGCGAACGCTGGGCCATCCGGTGGTGAAGCTGGAGCTGGTGTTGAACCTCGCCATCGGCGTCGGCGTTGCGGTGGCGACGCGCGCGGTGGGAGCGCTGCCGGTGTTCGGATTCCTCGTGCTGCCGACCGGCGCCGCGCTCCTCGTGAGCGAGCGCATCAACCGCGTCCTCCTCCTCTCCGTCATCGGCGCGGTCCTCGCGGCTGCGGGCGGCTTCTACATCTCCTTCGTGAAGAACTGGCCCACGGGTCCCCTGATGGTGGTCTGCGCGGCGGCGTACTGGCCTCTCGCAGCGGCGGTGCGGATCATCGCGGACGCGCCTCGCGAAGAGCGGATGAAGGTCGCGGGAGGCGTCGCGCTCGTCACGGCGGGACTGGTGGCGATCGCGGCCTTCGTGTCGGCGGAGAAGCCGGGCAGCTTTTACCTCCTGCCAGTCGTGCTGATCCTCGGCGGCGCAGCGTGGGTCGGCTTCAGGCGTTTCAAATACCGCTGAGCTCTCACCGTCTGAGAATGGTGCAGCGGCGCGCTCTCCTCCCTGACGCGCGAACGTGACACTGCGACGCCCTGCGTCGACCGGATCCCGCGCACTTACCTGAGGGCCGCCATCGCATCCGCGTGGGCATCCGTCTTGAAGAAGCAGGAGGGCACCACGACTCAAGGGAGCCCCCACCTTGCGCAACTTCTTCGTCACTCTCTGTCTGTTGAGCCTCACGGCCTGCGGCGTCTCGCAATACGACGAGTCCGGCGCGCCTGAAGATCAGACCGGCGATGAGCAGGCCCTCGTCGCTCACACGTACGACTTCGCGCAGAAGATGCCCAACCGTCTGAACATCATGATGGGCATGAACTGGTTCGGGATCGACGACTCGGATCCGCAGGGCGGCGCGGGAGATCCAGGCTGGGTGAACTGGCACTGGGAGAAGTCGGCCTGCAAGCTCTACAACGACCCGGCGACGTGCTCGCAGTTCGGCAGCTATGGGCTTCAGCGCAGCATCGCTTCTCGCGGACGACCGCTCGCCGGCATTCACAGCTGGAGCGGACGAAACGAAGAGAGCCTCCGCTACATCGATCTCGTGCTCTCCACGATCAGCCGGCCGTGTGATCAGGCGGCGAAGATCGACGCGTTCGCTCCGCAGCTCGGGAGCATCAAGCTGACCTCGCGCTACGGCGTCACCGGCTACAACTCGGTCGACATCCCGTACCGGTCGATGATGGCGATGCTCGCTCGGGCGGAGAAGAACGGGATGGCTGGCGTGATCATGCCGGCGATGGATTCGACCTGGTACTTCCACTTCGGTCCGTTCACCGACAAGGCCTCGCGGATGAAGGCGTTGCGCGAAGACTTCGCGGACATGGCGCGGATCTCGGCGGCGCACTCGGGCGCGTACAAAGTGAACGGTAAGCCCGTGTTCCTGCTCTACATCGACGCGGCGCACATGAGCGTGAGCGAGTGGCAGTCCGTGCTCGCCGGCGCGCGCAACGACGCGGGCATCGACTTCTACGTCATCTGCACCGAGGGAAACGGCGACTACTTCGCCGCGTTCGACGCGATGGCGCCGTGGATCAGCACCGGCTGGTGGAACGCGACGTCGGGCGCGACGCTCTACGACCATGCGATGACCTGGACGCAGAAGCGCTACGCGGAGCTGCTCGCGAACGTGGGCAAGTTCCCCGGCCGAGCGCTCTTCGGCGGCATGTCCCCCGGCTTCAACGACTACACCGAGGACTGGGGCGCGTGCACCGAACGGCAGATTCCGCGCGACCCTCAGGTGATGCAGGCCCAGTACGACTACCTGTGGAATCTGAAGCAGTCCGGTCAGGTGCAGGTGAAGGGCTTCGTGCAGGAGACGTGGGACGACTGGACCGAGGGCAGCTACATGGAGCCCGACGTCGCGGAAGGCGCGAAGAACCTCTTCAAGATGGGCGACCTCGTGAGCCGTCAGGTGGGCGAGAGCGTCGATCACGCCGCGCAGGATCGCGTCGCCGCGAAGTGGGCAGCGTACGGCCAGCCGCGCAACTGCTCTGGAGCGAAGAGCGTGACGTTGCCGCCACTGCTGGATCTGCACTGCTCGGCGACGACGCCCACCAAGTCCGCGTGCAGCATGCAGTTCAGCCAGGTGTCGAACGCGGCAGTCGGCGGCTTCGCGGCTTCGACGCGCGAGCTCTCGGGCGATGTGAACGGCGATGGAAAAACGGATCGCGTTCGTGTCTGGGACAACGGCGGCAACGCGTACGCGCAGACGCTGCTCTCGAACGGCACCTCCTACGACGAGGCGTCTGACATCTACGTCGGCGGCTTCAACGAGACGGGCGTGAAGGATCTGCTCTTCGATGCGGACGGCGACAAGAAGGCGGACCTCATCCGCGTCTGGAACAACGGCGGCACCGCGTACGCGCAGGTGACGCTCTCCACCGGCACCGCGTTCAAGCAGGCCTCCAACAACGCCATCGCCGCGTGGCAGCAGGACAACGAATACCTCGTGGGCGATGTGAACGCGGACGGCAAGAAAGACCTCGTCGTCATTCACCGCAACGGCAACAGCTCGGGCTGGACCGCGTCTGCGGAGGTGAACGTGTCTTCTGGCAGCTCGTTCTTCCAGGCGTCCGACAGCCCCATCGGCGGGATGAGCGCGGACACCACGGATCTGCTGATGGACGTGAACGGCGACGGCAAAGACGATCTCGTCCGCGTGTGGAACAACAACGGCGCGGCGTGGGCGCACGTGAACCTCTCCAACGGCAGCGCGTTCAGCGAAGCGTCCAACGGCAGCGTGGGCGAGTTCGATGTGACGAACCGGATCTTCGCGGCGGACGTCAACGGCGACGGCAAGGATGACCTGGTCATCGTGGCGCTCGACGCGACCAGGCCCGTGGGCTCGGACGCCTTCGCTCGGGTGCTGCTGTCCAAGGGCACCGGCTTCTCCGAGGCATCGAACCTCGCGGTGGGCGGCTGGGACGAGACGATTGATCAGGTCGGCGACGTGAACGGCGACGGCAGGGCGGACCTCGTGCGGCTCTGGAAGAACGGCTCCGACCTCTGGGCCGAGGTGAAGCTCTCGAATGGCGGCTCGTTCGTTCGCGCGTCCAACAAGCCCGTCGGTGGCTGGGGCACGACGCATCGCTACGCGCTGACGGATTTGAACGGGGACAAGCGCGCGGATCTCTCGATCGTCTGGGACAACGGCGGCACCGCGCACGCCATGAACGCAGTCAGCAGCTGTCAGTAGGTGCAGTCCGGCTCGAGGACGCCGTGTCCCGGGGGCGGGCGCGGCGTCCTCGCTTTTTTGCTACGTGGGAGCTCCATGAAGCTCCCGCTCTTTCAGGTCGACGCGTTCACCTCCCGCCGCTTCAGTGGAAATCCCGCCGCCGTGTGTCCGCTGGAGAAGTGGCTGCCGGATGAGCTGATGCAGTCCATCGCGCTGGAGAACAATCTCTCCGAGACGGCGTTCTTCGTGCGAGAGGGCGACGGCTTTCGCATCCGGTGGTTCACGCCGACGACCGAGGTGGATCTGTGCGGACATGCGACGCTCGCCACCGCGTTCGTGCTCTTCAATGAGCTGGAGAAGGGCAGCCGCGAGGTGACGTTTCAGTCGAAGAGCGGCCCCTTGCGCGTGACGACGGATGGCGCGCGCATCACCCTCTTCTTCCCGCGAAGAGAGCCGAAGGAGCAGAAGCTCCCCGAGGCGGTGAAGCGCGCGCTCGGCGGCAACCCGCTGGAGCTGCATGTCGCGAAGGACTGGATGGTTCTCTATGGCTCAGCGGAAGAGGTTCGAAGGCTGAAGCCGGACATGCGGCTCACGGCGCAGCTGGAAGCGCGCGGCGTGATCGTGACGGCGAAGGGCGATGACTGCGACTTCGTCTCGCGCTTCTTCGTACCGGGTCAGGGCATCGACGAGGATCCGGTGACCGGCAGCGCGCACTGCACGCTCGTCCCGTTCTGGTCGCAGCGGCTGGGCAAGAAGACGCTGCACGCGAAGCAGGTGTCCGCTCGCGGGGGCGAGCTCTTCTGCGTGGACGCCGGCCCCATCGTCGAGATGTCCGGACACGGCGCGCTGTATCTGCGCGGTGAGATCGACGTCTGACCGTCACTCCGCGTGCGAACGCGCGCTTCAGTGCACGTGAGCAGGAGTCTCGGGCTCTTGCCGCAGCGGCCTTGCTTCGCGGACGGTGAAGCTGAACGTGCTGCCGGCACCGGGCTCGGTGTCCACCCAGATGCGCCCGCCCTGCGCCTGCACCAAGCCCTTCGCGATCGCGAGGCCCAGGCCCGTCCCCTGCCGAGCGGTCTCCCTGGGCTGCCAGTAGCGTTCGAAGATGTGCTGGGCGGTCTCGCCGCTCATTCCGGGCCCCTCGTCGCGCACGGCGAAGCGCACCATCTGCTCGGGCGTTC
>JBJMQN010000560.1:0-8567 GCA_045802665.1 Myxococcaceae bacterium
CCAATAGACGCGACCCGAACCTTCACCCGGCGACGGTCTCGCGCGCGGCGTCTGCCCAGAGGCCTTCGAGGTCGTAGAACGCTCGCTGCTCGGAATAGAAGAGGTGGACGACCACTTCGCCGAAGTCGAGCAGCACCCAGTTGCCGGTTTCGCGGCCCTCGGTGCCGAGGGCGCGCACTTCCTGTTCGTTCTTGAGCGTGACCTCGATGTGCTCGGCGAGCGCGGAGACCTGGCGTTCCGACTCGCCCGAGGCGATCACGAAGTAGTCCGCGTAGGAGGTCATCCCGCGCACGTCCAGAATCACGACGTCGAGCGCCTTCTTGTCCAGCGCGAGCTCCGAGATGCGCTTCGCGAGCGCCTTCGCGCGCGGGTTGTCGGCCGGCGCCGCGCGTTCGACCGCGATGTGGACCGGCTTCTTCTTTCGCGGGGGACGGGGGCTCTTCTGCGAGCCGCCTTTGCCGCCGAACTTCCGGTTCTGCTTGCCGCTGGTACGGCCGCCACCGCCACGATTCTTGCTCTTGCTGAGGTTCTTCATGCTGTTGGGCGCGGCACCCTATCTCACCTGCCCGCGTCCATGGACCACGTACTTCTGCGAGGTCAGCTCGCGAAGCCCCATGGGTCCAAAGGCGTGCAATCGGGTGGTGGAGATGCCGATCTCCGCCCCGAGCCCCAGCTCCCCGCCGTCGTTGAAGCGCGTGGAGGCGTTCAGCATCACGGCGGACGCGTTCACCTCCCGGGCGAAGCGGGCCGCGGCGCCTTCATCCTCGGTGACGATGGCTTCGGTGTGCTCGCTGCCGAACTGGGTGATGTGCTCGAGCGCGTGATCGAAATCCCGCACCACGCGCACCGCGAGGATGAGGTCGAGAAACTCGCGCCCGTAGTCGTCGGGCTGGGCGAGCTTCACCGGGATCTTCTCGCGCTGGAGAATCGCCACGGTCGTCGGACAGCCGCGCAGCTCCACGTTCTTCTCCACCAGCGCACGCGCCGCGAGGGGAAGGAATTCGTCCGCGATGTGGCGATCGACCAGCAGGCATTCGGCCGCGTTGCAGACGCCGGGGCGCTGCGCTTTTGCGTTCACGATGATCGCGGTCGCCTTTTCCAGGTCCGCGGCCGAGTGCGCGTAGACGTGGCAGACGCCTTTGTAGTGCTTGATGACCGGCACGCGGGCGTTCTCCACGATGAAGCGGATCAGCGACTCGCCGCCGCGCGGGATGCAGAGGTCAATCAGACCTTCGAGCTTGATGAGCTCCAGCAGCGCGTCGTGATCCGGAGTCGGCACGAGCTGAACCACGCTCGAAGGGATCGAGGTCGTGGCAATCCCTTCGTGGAGCGCTTTGAGGATGGCGCGGTTGGTGTTGAGCGACTCTTTTCCGCCGCGGAGGATGACCGCATTGCCGCTCTTGAGGCATAGGGCGGCCGCGTCGGAGGTCACGTTCGGGCGCGACTCGTAGATCATCAGGATCGTCCCGAGCGGCAGCCGCACCTTCTCGATTTTCAGCCCTTTCGGGCGCTTCCAGGTCTCGGTGACTTCGCCGACGGGATCTTTCAGCTCGGCGACCGCCTCGACGGACTTCGCCATCGCTTCAATGCGGCTGGAATCGAGGAGGAGCCGGTCCAGAAATGCCGCGTTCTTTCCCTCGCTTCGAGCGAGTACGAGGTCTCCCTTATTCGCGGATTGAATGTCGCCGCTGTGCGCTCGGAGCGCATGCGCCATGGCCTGTAACGCGGCATTCTTCTGGGCGTACGAAGCATTCGAGATGGCGCGCGATCCAGTTCTGCCGTTAAGGGCCAATTCCAAGATTGGTGAACGGGCGGGCGACGACATGAGGGTCCTCTATCACGCGCGGTCACGGAGATTTGGGTGAGCGATCCACGCGAGGACAAGTTCAAGCAGATCGTCGCTCAGTTTCCGGATTCACCGATGGGCCACTACTCGCTCGGGCGGCTGTATCTGGAACAACGAAGGTTCGCTGAGGCCTGCGCGCCATTGGAGAAGGCGACGACGCTGGACCCGTCGTACGCGGCCGCGCTCGTGTGCCTGGGGGATGCGTATTCAGGCGCCGGGAGAACCGAGGATGCCCGGCGCGTGTTTACGAACGCGAAGGAGATCGCGCTGGCGCAGAAGCATGACGGGCTCGCCGAGGAGATTCAGGACAAGCTCGACATGCTTTGAGCGCATGCTGTCAGTGGCGAACGCCGTATCCCGGCAGTGGCAGCGTGAGCGGCGCAGCGGCGCTTGTCGATGAGCGCCGCCGCCGTCAGGGCTGCTTCTTCAGCGAGAGCGAGTTGATGCAGTAGCGCATGCCGGTGGGCTTCGGTCCGTCGGGGAACAGGTGCCCCAGGTGTCCGCCGCACTTCGCGCAGTGGACCTCGGTGCGGACCATTCCGTGCGAGACGTCCTCGGTGTTCTCGACGTGCTGCGGATCGATCGGCTTGAAGAAGCTCGGCCAGCCTGAGCCGCTGTCGAACTTGGTATCGGACGCGAACAGGGGCGTTCCGCAGCCGGCGCAGACGTAGGTGCCGCCGTCGTGGTCGTCCCAGTAGGCGCCGGTGAAGGCGCGTTCCGTGCCCTGTTGGCGCAGCACCCGGTACTGCTCGGGCGAGAGGCTCTTGCGCCACTCTTCGTCGGTCTTCTGGATCTTGTCGGCCATGGTGATCAGTACGTTGGGCACCGCGAAGCGTTACGGCCGGTCAGTAGCTGACTTCGACTGCCTTGCCTGCCCAGCCAGCGTCCGTCACCGCCCTGAGGATCGCCGCGCCGACGTCGTCCGCAGACATCGTCGCGAGCGAAATGTCGAGGTTCTCCGACGCGCGGAACGTGTTCTTCGCCGGGCGCGTGTCGAAGACGGGCGGGCGGACGATGACGAACTCCTGCCCGCTGGATTTGAGGAGCGACTCCGCGAGCACCTTGTCCTGGTAAAGCGCTCTGCGGAGGTTTCGGAAGAACTTCACCAGCGTCCGCGGAAAGAACCCCGCGCCCTCGAGCTCACCGACCATGAGCCCGCTCACGAACACCGTGCGCTTCACGCCGAGATTCTTCTGAGCTTCCACACAAGCCCGAGCGGCATCCGAGATCAACGTGCCGGGATTCTTCTCGTCGCGAGGGCCCACGGCGCAAACGATCACGTCCTGCCCTGAAGCCGCCGCGAGGAGGGAATCCTTGTTCGACACGTCGCCCTGCTGGGCCCGAAGCTTCTCGTGCTCGAGCGAAAGCTTCGACGGATCGCGCACGAACGCCGTGACCTCGTGGCCAGCCTTGAGCGCTTGCTGGATGAAACCGAGACCCGCTTTCCCGGTCGCGCCAATCACGAGGATTTTCATGCGGGCGAGCGTGGACGGCACGCAGGGAAAAACCAACCGGTTTTCGGGAAATTGAATGGGGGGTGGCTGGAAAAAACAACCCTGGATCGATGTTTTCGGTCCTCCCGGGGTTGGTTTTTCCAGCCACCCTCACAGCGGCAACATGAGCTGCTTCCGCGGAAGCCAGGACTCGGGAGCGCCGAACAGGCTTTCGCGACGCGCGCGCAGGAGTTCTCGCGCCTCCGATACGAAGGCGAGCTCGTTCTGCACGTCCGCCCAGGTGAACCGCGCGTCCGCCCAGCCGATGATCTGAAGCCGCCGATCGATGGTGCGGTCGCGTTGAAAGCGCCTCATCAGCCGGTGCTTTCCCCCGTCGAACTCGAGACCGTACTTGAGCTCCAGGAACGCGAGGTCGAAGCGGAAATACAAGCCGGTCGGTTCATGGACGAGCGTGACCTGCCGCTCACCACGGATTCCCGCGCGCCAGAGCATGTCGTCCGCGATCGCTTCGAGGGCGCTCTCCGTCGCTCTCGCTTTTCCTCCGCGACGAGAGAGAAGGTCCTCGAGAATGCTGAGGTCGCGACCGGCGCCGAGCTCGTCCACGCACCTCTTCAGGTCTTCGCGCTCGCGCCAACCGCGCCGGTAGTTATCTTCGTAGGCCATGACGATCTGACGGCGAGGAGCGCCCAGCTCACACAGATGCACGAGGGTCCTCGCAGGCGTCATGCAACGGAGCCCGGCGACGGTGGTCACGTGGTGTTGCGGCAACTCCGTCGCGCTGTGGATAGCGACGCCAGAGCTCTCGCGGTGACGGAGATTCCGAGGAACGGTGAGCTCCACCGTCGGAGCGTCACATCCGTCGAAACGATGTAGCCAGCCTGCTGCCACCCCCGACACGATCCCGTCCGGGGCCAGCCATCGCGCCCCTGCCACGAGCGCCGTCAGGAAGGTCTGAACACCTTCGACGCGAACGTAAACGCCCGGATAATCGGCAGTGTATTTGTGCGTTTCGAGCCGCTTCCGGATGGACGTATCCGAAAGCTTCAGCGTCTCGATGACCTGCTTACGCGTGAAGACCGTTCGCCATGCGCGCTTCACCTGCTCTTCGTCCAATGGACGCAACATCGCCCCCCCCTCGCCGCCTTGCACGCCCTGAACTCCAGCATGCGGGTCTGACGTCGAGCGCTCTCCGCATGGCCATCGCGGACGCTTCACCTGGAGGTTCGCCCCACCGAGAGTCGCGATGGAGACGGGGGATGGCTGGAAAAACCAACCCTCGATCGATATTTTCGGGCCTCCTAGGGTTGGTTTTTCCAGCCACCCCCGACCGCCGACGAGCGGTGCCAGGCGGCCGCACTCGAGCTGCATCGCTTCCTCCCCGTCGCTGCCCTGCTGCTGGGCGAAGATCGGGCGCTCGTGGACGAGGAGCCAGGCACGACCCTGCAACTTTCGCAGGCGGTGTGCGTCGATCAGAGAGGATGCATGCGCGATCCTACGCTGCGCTGGCCGTCATCAACTCCCGGAGCACTCCCGCGGTCGCGGTCTTCTTCCTCGCGACGAGTGCTGGCGGTCCCTCTGCGACGATCCGTCCGCCCTGCTCGCCGCCTTCGGGACCCAGCTCCACGAGCCAATCCGCCGCGGCCATCACGGCGGGGTGGTGCTCGATCACGACGAGCGTGTCGCCGCGATCCACGAGCCGGTGCATGAAGGAGATCAGCTTCGAGACGTCTCCGACGTGCAGTCCCGTCGTCGGCTCATCGAGCACGTAGAGCGTCGGCTCATGGCGCGAGCTCGCCGTCAGCTCGGCCGCCAGCTTGAGGCGCTGCGCCTCTCCACCTGAGAGCGTGTTCGATGCCTGTCCCAGCTGCAGAGACCCGACTCCCAGCTCACTCAGACACGACAGCGGCGCGGCGATCTTCGGGTACGGCGCGAAGACGTCTCGCGCTTCATCCGCGGAGAGTCTCAGCACCTCTCCAATCGAGAGCCCTCGATACCGAACCGAAAGCGTCTCGTCGTCGAACCTCGCTCCTCCGCACGTCGCGCAGGGCGTGACGACATCCGGAAGGAACGACATCTCGTGCGAGATCGATCCCTGTCCATCGCAGGTGGTGCAGCGTCCGCCGGTCGTGCTGTTGAACGAGAAGCGGCCCGTCGCATAGCCGCGTGCGCGCGCTTCCGGCGTTCCAGCGAAGGCCTTTCGCAGCTCGTCCCAGATCCCGAGGAATGTGGCGGGGACGGATCGCGGGGTGCGACCGATGGGCGACTGATCCACCGCGAGCACGCGCTTGAGCAGCTTGTGACCTTTGAGGGTCTTGAACTCGCCGGCACGCGGGCCCACTCGGCCGAGCGCGTCGCAGACGGCGGGGTAGAGCACCTGCCGGATCAGCGTGGACTTGCCCGAACCGGACACGCCCGCGACGACCGACATCCTCCCGAGCGGAATTCGGAGATCGACCTCCCGCAGGTTGTTCGCCTTCGCGCCCGTGAGCTCCAGCCAATCCTTCGGTGCGCCGCGAGGAGGGGCGGTGCGGAGTTCGCCGTCGTTCAACGCTCGCGCGGTGGGGGAGGCGCTCTGGGAGAGCACGTGCTCGGGCGTTCCTTCCGCGACGATGCGCCCGCCTCCGCGCCCTCCGGTGGGGCCGAGATCGATGAGGTGATCCGCCGCTCGAATGGTCTCTGCGTCGTGCTCGACCACCAGAACCGTGGAGCCCGTCTCGACCAGCGCGTGCAGATTGTCGAGCAGCCGCTTCGTGTCTCGCGGATGCAAGCCAATCGTGGGCTCGTCGAGCACGTACAGCGCGCCGGTCAGCCCCGCACCCAGCTGGGCGGACAAGCGCAGCCGCTGCATCTCGCCGCCGGACAGCGTGGACGCCGCTCGATCCAACGAGAGATATCCGAGACCCACGCGATCCAGGAACTCGAGCCTTCGCAGCAGCTCCTTCTGCGCGGCATCGCCGATCAACGCCTCGTCGCCGTGCAGCTTCCACTTTCCGACCTGCTCCAACGCGGCGCTGACGCTCTGCTGAACCATCTGCGCATAAGTGCGGCCGCGCAGGACCACGGCCCTCGGAATCGGCGCGAGGCGGGTGCCATTGCACTGACTGCACGGCGCGGTCTCGCCCTCTTCAATCGCCGCGCTGCCGCCTTCGATTCCGGTTCCTTCGCACGCCCCGCAGCGGCCCTGCTTCGTGTTGAAGGAGAACCAGCGCGGATCCAGCTCCGGCACGCCGAAGCCGCACTTCGGACAGGTGCGCGCCGTCGAGTAGAGCGTCTCCTCGGCGCCGTGGCGGATTTTCACCGCGCCCTTCGCCCAGAGGAGCGCTCGATCGAAGACGTCGCGCGGGAGGTCCGACAGCTTTCCCTCGAACATCACGATGTCGAGGTCGTGCTCCTTCGTCTTCTGCAGCTTCGGCGGCGCATCGGTGGAGACGAGCTCGCCATCCGCGAACGCCTGCGCGAAGCCTGCTCGGGCGGCCTGCGTGAAGACGTCCAGGTACGTTCCCTTTCGAGCGCGCACGGCAGGCGACAGCAACATCCGCTGCCCGGGAATCGCGGTGAGCCGCTTGTAGAGCGCGTCGGAGGAGATCGCCGTGATCGGCTCGCCGTCGTTGGGACAGTGCGCCTGCCCGAGCTTCGCGAACATGAGCCGCAGGTAGTGCGCGACCTCGGTGACGGTGGCGACGGTAGAGGTCCCGCCCGCTCGGGAGGTCCGCTGCTCCAGCGCGATCGCCGGCGGAATTCCGGTCACACGTTCCACATCCGGACGCGGCATCGACGGGAGAAACTGCCGCGCGTACGGCGAGAGCGTCTCGAGGAACCGCCGCTGTCCCTCCGCGAACACGACATCGAACGCGAGAGAGGACTTCCCCGAACCCGAAGGCCCGGTGACCACGACCAGCTTCCCGAGCGGAATCTTCGTCGAGACGTCGCGCAGGTTGTGCTCGTTCGCGTGCGTGACCTCGATGCAATCGGTGACGACCTTCTTCTTCGCGCTCGCCTTCGTGAGCTCGTACGAGACCCCGGTGCGAAGCGCCTCGGCCGTCGCGCCCTCGCCGCGAGCGAGAGTCTCCGGCGTTCCCTCCGCGACGAGCTTTCCGCCCTCACGCCCGCCGGCAGGACCGAGATCCACGATCCAATCGGCCTCGCGCATCACGGTGAGATCGTGATCCACCAGCACCACGCTGCCGCCGGCTTCGACCAGCGCGTGCAGCGCATCCATCACCTTGTGCACGTCCTCGTCGTGAAGCCCCGCGGACGGCTCGTCCAGGAGAAAAAGCGTGCCTTCCGCTTCGCTGCCCAACGCCCGCGCAACCTTCAGCCGCTGCGCCTCGCCACCCGAGAGCGTCGACAACGGCTGCCCGAGCGCCAGATATCCGAGCCCGAGCCGCGCCACGGGTTTCAGCGCCCTCATCAGCACCGCGTCATCGGCGAACTTCTCCAGCGCCTCGTCGATGGTGAGCTCCAGCGCCTCCGCCACCGTGAGCCCGCGATGCGTGACCGCGAGCACCTCATCCTTGAACCGTCTGCCGCGACAGGACGGACACTGCAGCGCTACGTCCGCGAGGAACTGCATCTCGACGGTCTCGCTGCCTTCGCCGTTGCACGCATCACACCGGCCGCCAGCGACGTTGAACGAGAACGACGCGGCGGAGAGCTCGCGGATGATCGCGTCCGGCTCCGCAGCGAAGCGTTCGCGCAGCCGGTCCCACGCCTTGGTGTACGTCGCCGGATTGCCGCGCGAAGTGCGCCCGAGTGGAGACTGATCCACGTACACGATGTGCCGCAGGCCCTCATCGCCGGTGAGCGAGTCCGTGTGCGCCGGAACGTCGATGTCCTTCTCGTGCAGCCGCTTTCCGATCGTGCGGTAGAGCACCTCATCCATCAGCGTGCTCTTCCCGGATCCAGACGGCCCGGTGACCGCGCAGACGACGCCCATCGGAATCTTCACCGACAGCCCCGTCAGGTTGTTCGCGCGAGCGCCCTTGATGCTGAGCTCGCCTCGCCGCGTGCGACGCGCTCGCGAGGCAGTCGCATCGCTCCCGAGCAGCCGCCCGGTGGGAAGATCCTTCCGCTTCTTCAGGTCGAACGGCGCGCCGTCGAAGCAGATGTTGCCGCCGTGTTTTCCAGCGCCGGGCCCGAGCTCGACGACGCGGTGCGCTCGCGCGATGACCTGAGGATCGTGCTCCACCAGCAGCGCGATGTTTCCGCGCGTGGCGAGATCCGCGATCGCATCGGTGAGAGGCTTCACGTCGGACGGGTGCAGCCCC
>JBJMQN010000561.1:0-2982 GCA_045802665.1 Myxococcaceae bacterium
CTTCTCCTGATCGATGTAGTAGCGGCGCATGGGCACGGCGAGCAGCACGCCCAGAAGGCCCGCCACCGAGAGCCACATGAAGACCCGGAACGGCGAGTCCGAGAGGTGCGCCACCGGCTGCTCGCTGAAGGCGAGCGCCTTGTTCGCTGCGAGCAGATCGAACGCCGCGAGCAGCACGCACATGAACGCGGTCTGCCCCGCCGCCGAGCCGGCCGTCTGGACGATGTTGTATTCGACGCGGCCGGACCGCCAATCCTTCTTCGTGAGCTTCGTCATCACCACGCCGACGATGGCGAGGATCATGTAGCCGAAGAACGCGCTCACCACCGAGATGTTGGGCCCGTAGCCGAGCTTCAACACCACGTACGGGTAAGACGCGCCGACGAACAGGGCGACGACGATGCCGACGATGATCGATCGCGCGGTGAGCTCGTAGCGGGGCTTCGACGCGGCGATGCGCTTCGCCTCTTCCCAGCTCTCGCGCTCCTTCGCGGCCGCAGCGTCCAGCTCGGTTCTGCGCTGCAGCGGATCGAACGCGAGCTCCACCTCGCCGTCATCGCCCTGCTGATCCAGCGGCTTCGGCGCTTCCTTCTTCCGGGCGGCGGTCTCCTTGTTGCTCTTGTCGAGCCACGCGCCCTCCTGCCCGAAGATGTCGCCGCGCAGGTTCGAGTCCGGCGTCTCGCCGTGCACCGCAATGAGGGGATGCGCGCACTTGCTGCAGTATTCGGCGCCGGGACCGTTCTCGGTGCCGCAGTCCGGGCACTTCTTTGGGAGCGGAGAGGCCGGGTTGCTCATCGGGCGGGGACGATACACCGCACCCGCCGCTCGCCCAGATGAGATGCGCGCTCAGATGCGAACTTTGCCGCGCGTCGTTCCGTCGTCCGAACGAGGCAATCCGTCCGGCGCGCCTACGTCCCCGAGATCGCCGACATCGATGAGCGCGTTCGCAGCTTTCTGGTGAGCGTTGATCTCCCTCACCATGAAGTACGCCACCGCGGAGATGACGCCGAGATCATCCAGCCAGCCGATGAGCGGAATGAAGTCCGGGATCGCGTCGAAAGGGAACACGACGTACGCGACCGCGACGAGGCCAATCAGCTTCCGCCACCGCGACACCAGCGGATCACGGAAGTACCGAAACGCGCGCAGCGGGAAGGAGAGCTTCATCATGGGCACTTACGTAAACAGCCTGCGGGCAATTGCACGGAGCACTCAACCCTACACGCCCGGCTGGCTGGACAGTTCAGGCGGTCACGTCTCGATCGCTGACGTCACGACACCGACGAGCTTGCCGTTCGGGGCGCGGCCCATGATGTACGTGTCGATGTCGATGTTTCCCACGCGGTAGACCTTCACGTCCTTGAGCCCCGCGAGCTGCGCTTTCAGGTTCGCGTACTTCTGCGCGAGCGCCTTCTCGTCGTCGCCCATGTCCGGGCGAATCTCCACCAGGTTCGCGAACGCGTCGTCGAGGGTGCGCGTCTCCACCGGCGTCTTCGTCGGCTCGCCGAAGAGCGAGCGCAGCTTCGTCGCGGTGATCGATCCCGCCGGAACATCGAGCTCGAAGGGCTGAATCGCCCGGTCGGACTCCGACGGCCAGGTGAGATCCTTCGTCGCCGCCGCGAGGTCCACGCCCAGCTGCCCCGCGGGCTGCGTCATCGGGTGCGCTTTGAGCCAACCGTCGAGGACTTTGAGCGCGGTGGATGAGACCTGCTTCGCCGAGACCGCCTCGTTGCGCACGCGCAGCACCTGAGCGATTCGCGCGGGCGCCGGGTTGTCGCCCATCACCGCGAGCAGCGCCGTCGCTTCAGCCGGGGTCAGCTTCGCGCCGCTCTGCGACGCGTCGTTCCAGCGCACGAAGGACTCGAGGTTGGAGAACGCCACCGCGGCGCGGTCGTAGGAGAGGCCGCCTGTCGCGTCCTTGTTCGCAGCCGACCACGCGTCGAACTCGGCCTTCGCCGTGGCGCTCAGCGTTCCGGCGGGGAGATTGGAGACGACGAGCTTCGCGGCGATGAGCTCGGCTTTGCTGACCTTGCCGTCGCCCCACTGGAAGGAATCCAGCGCGGCCTTCAGCTCGGGGGCGGTGACCTTGGTGCCGTTCTGGCTGCCGGAGGACTTCGCGAGATCAGTGAGCGTCTTGAAGACCGCGGCGGACGAGACGGAACGGACAGTGGCCATCGAAAATCTCCCGAGAACTTCGAACGGGAGATTATCGCCGGAAGCCGGGTGTAAGTGCCCAGTGGGTTCGTAAACCCCCTTCGCACTCCACCCGGATTTCCGTCCGAATTATTCCTCGTCTTCGGGCGTGCCGTCCGGCGTCTCGCCCGGCTCGGGGATGTCACCCGTGTCGCCCGGCACGTTATCCGCGGAGGCATTGGAATCGGTCGCGCTCGGGCCGCCGAGCTTCACCTGATCGATCTCCACTTCGCCGCCGCCTTCGACCTCGGCTTCTCCCGTCACTTCGGGGAGCTTGGAGATCGCGGTGACCTTCTCGTTCTCGCTCTCGAGGCTGATGAGGCGCACGCCCTGCGTGTTCCGGCCGATGACGGAGACCTCGTTCACCTTGAGGCGGATCAGCATGCCGCCGTTGGTGAGGAGCATCACCTCGTCCTCGTCCTTCACCTGAACGATGCCGGAGACCTGGCCGTTCCGTTCGGAGGTCTTGATGTCGTAGACGCCCTTGCCGCCGCGGCTCTGGCTCCGGTACTCGGACTCCATGGTGCGCTTGCCGTAGCCGTTCTCGGTCACGGTCATGATCGCGGTGCCGTTCTCGACGACGTCCGCGCCCACCACCTCGTCGCCGTCCTCCAGCGTGATGCCCTTCACGCCGTACGCGGCGCGGCCCATCGAACGGACATCGCTCTCCGGGAAGCGGATGCTGATGCCAGACTTGGTGGCGATCATGATGTCCTTCGTGCCGTCGGTGATCTTCACCGCCACGAGCTGATCGCCCTCGTCGATGCCCAACGCGATGAGCCCCGCGGA
>JBJMQN010000562.1:0-5310 GCA_045802665.1 Myxococcaceae bacterium
ACTGCCATTCCGAACCTGCCGGGGCGTGGCCCGCTCGATCGTGAACGGTACGGCCGGGTTGACACTCACGTTATCCCAGTGCCAGGTGTTCGGAGCGCAGGCGACGCCCGGATCGCACTTGGTCACCTTCAGCTCCACCGCGTTGGGGAGCGAGATGCCAATCGCCTTGCCGTTGAAGAACAGGATCTGGACGTTCATCTGCTCCTTCATGAAGAACTTGTTCTCGCCAAGAACCTTTTCCGAGACGTACGTCTGCTCGTAGTTCTTGTTGTCCATGAAGTAGTAGTCGTCGCCCTGCTTGTAGAGGTACTGCATGTCCCGGTCTTCGATGTCCGGCTTGCCCACCTTGTCGCCGGACTTGAAGGTCGGCTGCAGCTGACGCCCGGTCAGCAGGCTCTTGATCGACGTGCGGGTGAACGCAGAGCCCTTGCCGGGCTTCACGTGCTGGAAATCGGTGATCTCGAACGGCTCACCGTCGATCTCGATCTTGAGGCCCTTGCGGAACTCGGACGTGTCAATGACACCGGCCATGACGCTTCATCTCCTACAAATGGGGAACACAGAGGCGGAACTCAAAAGGCGGGCGTGCATACTCCTCCCGCCCGCACAGGCAAAGAGAGTAATTGCTGGCGCGATGTGTCAACTGGCGCGGGAGAGCGAAGCCCTGAAGAGAACGCGCGCCGAGCGCGAGCCGTCACCCGCTCAACCCTCGACGCTGAAGGCTCAACCAGCCCCTAGAGCAGCTCCGCCTGGATCTTCGGCGCGGTCACCCGCAGCACGTACCGGCCCTTGCCGTAGTTGCCCTCCGGTTTGAGGGCGAGCACGAGGAAATACTCCGGCGTCACCAGCCGCATCACGGTCACCAGGTTCTCGGTGTTGATGGAGAGCTCCTGGACTTTTCCGGTCTTGAGCGTCTCGGTCGCGGAGCGGACCTGTGTGAGCACGTTGGCGAACTCCACCCACGCGGACTGCAGCTCCAGCGACTCCGACTCCGCGCCCTTCTGGTGCGTCTCCACGGCGATCCCGTCGAAGCCCATCACGCTGCACGCGATGGCGCCGTCGACCTGGTTGACCACCGACTCGAGGTGCGTGAGGAAGGACATGGGGGGCTTCTAGAGAGCGCCGCGTCAGCCGGTCAAGGACCGATTACGGCGTGCCGCCATCCGTCGGGGTTTCGCACACCGGCGTCCCGTCCTGGCCACCCACGCCGCCGCAGGGGCCGGAGGCGGCGAGGACCTGAGGCGCGGCGCAGACCTGGCCGGTGTCGAACACCTGGATGGGGAACTCGATGATGTTCGAGAAGAAGTAGCTGCCCGTCGTCGCGGCGGAGGCGCTGCGGCCACGGAGCTGGATCTGCACGTGGAGCTGCACCGGCTGGCCGCCCGCGTTCACGTTGTCGAGCAGCGTCTGCGCGCCCTTCGGCCCGAGCAGATCCGCCACGAGGTTGGTGGTCGCCGTCGTCCCGCCCTTGGACTCGAGCGGCGCGTAGATGTCCGTGATGTCCTGCTGGAACGAGAGCGAAGGCTCGGACCGGTAGTTCAGGATGATCTGATCCAGATAGACCGTCTGGCGCGAGTCATCCGCCAGCTCGTGTCCGCTCTGCGTCGTCGGCGGCAGAGTGAGATCCGAGTCGACCTGCAGGATCATCGTGTAATCGGCGAACGCGGCTGCCGTCGCCCCGAGCTGGCGGATGCCGGCGAGGTTGAGCGAGCCCGAGTACTGGAAGATCGTCGTTGAGATCGCGCAGGACGGGTCCGTCGGGAACGTGCTGGAGAGCCGGATCGGGCTGTCGCCGTTGTTGGCGACGCACGAGAGCCCGAGGGCAGCGACTGCGATCATGAGAGTGAGCTTCTTCATCGCGTTTTTTTCCTATCGGCCCGAAAGACTAGAGAGTCTGAGAGATGACCTGACGGTTGATGATCCGCGGCGTGATGAAGATGAGCAGCTCCTGCCGGGTCTCGAGCTCCGAGGTGCTCCGGAAGAAGTAGCCGAGGATCGGAATCTTGCTGAAGAACGGCAGGCCGGCCTGGGACGTCGCACCGGTCTTCACGTAGATGCCGCCGATGACGGTGGTGTCGCCGTCCTTCACCAGCACCTGCGTCTGAGCTTCCTTGCGCTGAATCGCGGGCTGGCCGTTCGAGCCGGTGTTGGACGGGTCCGGCTGATTGTTCTCAGCGCGGATGTCCATCATCACGCTGCCGTCCTGAGTGATGTGCGGCTTCACCTCCAGCGACAGACGCGCTTCGACGAAGGTCGTGTTCACGCCCTGCGCGGATGCCTGGCTGAACGGGAGCGACACGCCCTGGCTGATTCGAGCGGTGTTGTTGTCCAACGTCGTCACCTTCGGAGAGGAGATGGTCTTCACCGCGCCCTGGTTCTCCAGCGCGGAGAGCCGCAGGTTCAGGTTGAGCGCGCCGCCGGCGGAACCGAAGAGGAAGCCCAGCGCACCACCGACGCCCTGCCCGGCCGCGACCGGCAGGTTCACCGCGTAGTTCGGTGTGTCGGCCGTACCGGCAGAAGGCGCCTGGCCCGCGCCGCCGCTCACCGCCGCGATGTTCGGGAACACGAGGCCCGTCGCATTGCCGGTGGCCGGCGCGAGCTGACCGTTGCCGCCCCACTGAATACCGAGCTGGCGGGTGTAGGTCGTGTTCGCCTCGACGATGCGGCTCTCGATGAGCACCTGCGGCGTCGCAGCGTCCAGGTTCTGCACGAGTGACCGCGCCTTCGCGATGTTGCCCGCCGTGTCCTTCACGATGAGGACGTTGGTGCGGCTGTCCACCTCCACGCCGCCGCGCTCGGAGAGGATGCTCTTCACGCGGGAGGACATCTCCTCCGCCTTGGCGTAGTTCACCGGGATGAGCTGCACGGTGAGCGGCTCCAGCTTCTTCTGCGCCTCCCTGCGCGCCTCACGGGACTTCGCCTCGTCCTCCAGCGTCTTCAGCGGCGCGATGCGGATGATGTTGTTGCCGAAGCTCTCCATCCCGAGGCCCTTGCTGCGCAGGATGAGATCCAGCGCCTGATCCCAGGGCACGTTGCGGAGGCGGATGGTGATGCGGCCCGCCACGTCGTCGGCGACCACGATGTTCTTCTTCGAGACCTCCGCGATGATTCGCAGCAGGTTGTGGATGTCGATGTCCTTGAACTCGAAGGTGACCTTCTTGCCGGTGTAGCGATGGTTGCCCTGGCGCGGCGTGGACTCGGACGCGTAGACCTCCGCCTCCGACGAGAAGCCGGCGGTCTTGTTCTCGCTCACCGCCTGCTCGTTCTTCTTGTCACCGACGTTCAGGCGCCACCGCAGGCCGTCCTTCGTCTTCGAGACGGATTCGACGCTGCCATCGAACGCGCCCGAGGCCGCGACGACGATGCGAACCTTCTTCTCAGCGCCGGGAACGGTGAACGCGCTGATCATCTTCACCGGCGTCTGAAGTGCGGAGGTGTCGAGGCTGCGCTCGAGCCGCTTCGGCATCTGCGCCGAAGACAGGGTCAGCACTGCGCTGCGCGGATCGGGGCGCTCCACCGATGCGGTTGCGTCGCCGGAGAGCTTGATGGAGAGCGTGCCGCCCTCTGCGTCGTCGTCGAAGCTGATGTCCTTCACCTCCGCGACCTTCATGGCCGGGGCGGACACTTCGGGCGGCTTCGCGACGACTCCTTGAGTCTCGGTCTTCTCTTCCTTCGCGATCTCGATCTTCTGCCCGTCGATCTCGGCCTCGGCGTCCGCGGCCTCCTCCTGCTCCGCGGGCTGCTGCTTCGCCGCGGGCTGCGCGGCGGCCACGGCCGTCTTCGGCTCCTTCGCCGCGCGCTTGCTCAGCGCCGCGTTGCCGAGCCAGAGGTCCACGCCGCGGCTGGTGCGCTCAACCTCGAACGGAGCCTGACCGGACAAATCCAGCACCAGCCGGACCTTGCCCTCGTGCGCGCCGAGGCGAACCGACGACACGTACGCGTTCTTGCCCCTCGGCGCCTTCGCCGTGGAGCCGAGCTCCATCAGATCGATCGCGAGCCGCGGCGGATCCGCGAGCTCCAGCACGTCGAAGCGGGCGATCTGACCGTCCGTGACGATGCGAAGCCGGTCCTTCTCGAGCGCCACCGCCTTCAGCATCTTCGCCGGGTGGGTGACCTTCAGCTCGTCGGTGCGCGCGTTGAGCACGTTCGGCTCGGTGGGCTCCGGCTTCGCCTCCGCTTTGGCGACCTCGCCCTGCTCCGGCCTGGCTTCGGTCTTCACTTCAGCCTTCGCGTCACCCTTCGCGTCACCCTTCTGTGCGGGCGTCACCTCGGCCTTCGCGGCTTCGGCGTGCTCAGGGGTCTTCGGCGTCTCGGCGGCGGCCTGCTCCTTCTGCTCGGCCGGTCCGCTCACGCTGATGACGACCTTGTTGCCGTCCGCGCGGACGTCGTACGTCGACGCGGCGTTGAGCGCGACGAGGACGCGGCCCACGCTGGCGCGTTCGTCTGAGAACTGGCTCACCACCACGCCGGAGACCGCGCCGGTCCCTTCGTGATGGCCCTTGATCGCCGCCGCATCCGCCGTGGATACGTCCACGACCAGCCGGTCCGGATCAGAGAGGCGGAAGACCGTGAAGGTCGGCGCCTTGTTGCCGCTCACGACCACTTGCGTGGCGTGGCCGGCGGGGAGGACTCGCAAATCGCTCAACGTGTTCAGCTCCGCAGCAAACGCTGACGATGACAGCGCCATAAGGCCTGCCGTCGCGATCTGGAGCATCCGGGTCTTCATCACTGCGCTCTCCTTGAGCATGCGTCCTCAGGTTTTCCAGTCTTCATGCGGCCGAAAGTCCCACCGGCCGCCGTTACACCCCGTGCCGGATCTGCCTTCGCGGGAAGCTGCTCCGCGGAGACGGTGAGATCCGGTCCCCTCGTCACTGAATCGGTTTGCCCGTGTTGAGATCGACGTCGCCCTTCTGGTCGAGGTCGCTCTTGAGGCACAGCTTCTTCGGATTCGGCACCCGCTTGCCGTCCGGCGTCGGGTAGTACTCGGTGATGGTCACGCAATCCCGCAGGACCTCCGTGACCTTGCCGCACATGGAGCCCACGGGCGTGTTGCGGCGGATGATGTAGCCCTTGCCGCCCGGGTCCTCGACCATGCCGATCGGGTTGGCATCCGAGGTGACCGTCGCGACGAGCGTGAGCTGATCCAGACCCCAGCTGCCCAGCGGGCCCGCGTTCTCGCACTGTGGCCCCTGTTCGTTGACCGGGTGATCCACGATCGGGCTGCGGAAGGGATCCCGCTTACCGACGGGCGAGTAGGCGTAGACGTAAGCCGGAGTCTCGTTCGCCGTGCCGGCGTCAGCCGTCGCCTGG
>JBJMQN010000563.1:0-4168 GCA_045802665.1 Myxococcaceae bacterium
CGAGGAGGCGCACGGCGACCGGCGGCAGGGTCTTGTTCTGGAAGTCGGGCAGCTCCGCGGGCCCCGGTCCCCAGATGAGGAAGCTGACCCACGCGCCCGCGAAGATGACGAAGAAGAAGATCGCCAGCCACGGCAGGCCCTTCAGCGGGTTGACGAAGACTTTCTCCGGCGGCGGAGCGACGTACGCCACCAGCGACATCTCGCCTTCGGAGAAGCGCGCGGCCTGACCGACGGAGAGCGTGACGAACTTGCCCTGACCGCGGCCCTCGGCCTCCGACGGCATGAACGATTCGCCGGACTTCGCGCGTTCGACCACGGCGTACGGCGGAACGAAGACGCGGAACGACTGACCCGCGGGCTCGGCCAGCGTCACTTCACCGTCCGGGAGCGTGAAGCCCCAGAGCGGCATCTGCGCCAGCTCATCCTGCGCGGCGGTGACCGGGCGGCCCTTCTTGTCGAGGTTGAACGAGCGCGACTCGCGCCGCGTCTCGCCCCAGTAGAGCTCCAGGTAAAGCTTCGGAGCCCTCTTCGACGCGAGCTGGTCCGAGGAGAGCTTCGGCGCGCCGTTGGAGCCGAAGTGGATGTCTTTGAGGCTGGTCTTCTTCGCGCGTGCGGCCGGGAGATTGGGCCGCGGATCCGTGACCTCCGCATCGAGCGCGGCGAAGTCCTGCGGCTTCATCGCGCGCGTCGGCGCGTTGTTCTTCGGCTGAACGCCGGGGACCGTGTTCACGTCGAACAGGCTGTCCGGGACGACGACGCTCTCGGTGGGACGGTCCTCTTCGAGCGGCGTGGGCACGGGGCGCAGGTGCGGCGCTCGCTGCGCGTTCGGCGACGGCGTGGCCACCGCGGACTGCGGAACGGCCTGCAGCCTGCGCGCGGAGGCGACCGTGGAGTCCATCGGCGCGCGCGCGGACTGCGGAATCGGCGCGGACGTGGGGACGGTGTTCGCCATCCCGGACGGCGTCGCGGAGGGAGCTCCCGATCGACCGGGACCGGGTGACGCCTTGGGCGGAGTGGACGCCGCGGAGCCCTTCAGCAGCGAGGCGAGCTCCGGGGCGGGCGCGGGCTTCTGCGTCTGCGGCTTCTTCTCCAGCACGCGGACCTTGAGCACGAACGGCCCGATGAGGACCTCGTCCACCGCGCGGATCTCGCACGCGGAAACCTTGTGGCCGTTCACGTACAGGCCGGTGAGGCTGCCCGCGTCTTGAATCGCCGCGCGGTTGTTCTGGAAGTAGAGGACCGCGTGCTGCCCGCTGACGGTGGGATCCTCGAGCTTGAGATCCGCCTCCGGCGCCGAGCCGAGCGCGTAGCTGCCCGGCACGAACACCTCGGTCCCGACGAGGAGCCCATCGCGAAGAATGACCACCTGAAGGACGGCCGGCTGACTCAAATCTCTCTCCGAGCTCAAAAGCAGCGCGCGACGGTTCAGCCGTCGTACACGGTGCTGATGATCTCCTCGCGGAAGCTTTCGCGTTTCTTGATCATGGACCGCGTCTTCAATTCCTTGCGGTCGTAAAGGTAGACGGCGCCCGACTTGTTGGTCTGGCCCTGCACGAGCCGATCATCGAAGTCGATGCGGGTGGGGCCGCGCGAGGCGGAGGGCTGTTGGTCTGCGCCTGCTGCTGCTCGCCGATGTCCTGCGTCTCATCCGGCTTCAGCTTGATGTCCGCGGGCTTCTTCTTGTTGTTCGCGGCGGGGACGGACGACGTCGCTGCTTTCTTGCCGGACGCCCTGGGCTTTGCCTGCACGGCACCCGACACGAGGAGCGCCGGAACGAGCGCGGCGAGGAGCAGCGTACGGACCAGGTGTCGGCGCATGCGGGGCGGAGTAGAGCCTTTGAAGTGTCGTGCGTCAACGCGAGAGACCCGCTTGCCGAGCGAGGGTGGGGGGCTGTGGGCAGCAGTCCGGGCGCACGATCTCCTGGCTGCTCTGCAGGCCTGACGCTCGTCGTGTCTTCAGGAAACTCGAGCGGGCGAGACCGCCGCGGTTGTCGGCGCGCTGAGCGCAATCGCTGGCACGGGGATCCGCGACGGGACCACCTCGGTCTCCTTGCCCTTCACCTTCATCGGGGCCAGGCGTTCCGCGGCGTAACTTGCGGGGAGTTGATGCGCGGTGGGCTCGCTGATCAGCACCTCGCCGGCGGCGGCCTGTGAGGTCAGGCGCGCAGCGAGGTTCACCGTGTCTCCGATCACCGTGTACTCCATCTGCTTCGCGCTCCCGACGTTGCCGCAGGTCATGGGCCCGGTGGAGATGCCCACGCCGATCTCAAGCTTTCCCACCTCGGGGAAGGCGTTCTGCGCGTTCAGCTCGGCGACCTTCTGCTGCAGCGCGATCGCGCACCTCACCGCGCGCTCGGGGTGATCCGGTTGATCGATGGGGCCGTTGAACACGACCACCATCGCATCGCCGATGAACTTGTTCAGGTAGCCGTCGTGCTGCTCGATGACGGTGACGGCGTGCTCGAAGTAGCGGTTCAAAAAGGCGACCACCGTTTCGGGCGGCAGCTTCTCGCTCATGGTCGTAAAGCCGCGAATGTCGGCGAAGAAGACGGTCGCGTCTCTCAACGACGGCGGGAGGACCGCTTCGCCGTGCTGGGACCGGATTCGTTCGAGGACGTGGCTGCTCACGTAGACGCCGAACGCGCGCTCCATCCGTTCGGCGAGGCCGAGCTGCTCCACCATGCCGTTGAACGTTCTTGCGAGCTGCTGAAAGTCCGTGCTTCCGCCGACCTCCAGCTGGACCTGCCTATCCCCGGCGCCGACGCGCGAGAAGGCGCCTTCGAGCGGCCGAATCCGGTCCATCACCGCGTCCGCGAACTTCACGCTCGCGGAGATCGTCGCCGGGAGGAGCGCGATCGCAGCCACGATGAAGAGGAACATGACCGCGCTCGTCGGATCGACGACCCAGCTGATGACTTGATCTCGCGTGATCGCGGATCCGGCGTCTACGGTGATCTTCACATTCTCGCCGTTCTCGGCGACCGCTTTCGCGAGCTGCGTGCCCCACCGCGCGACGACGAAGCAGACGATGTCTACCCAGCCGACGAGCGACAACACCGCAAGCGCCACGCGCGTCCTGAAAGTCGCGACGGTCGCGGAGATGAGCGCATCGATCGTGATGATCACCATCGATCCGGCGGACGCCACGCCCGCGTAGTAGCCGATGAGGAAGATCGATCCCTTCACCAGGCTCAGCGTCTCGTGGAACACCATGCCGACGAGTCCCGCCACCGCTCCGAACGCGATCAGGAATCCCAGCAGCGCGAAGGCGTGGAACAGCAAGCGCGGGGCCAGCTTGAGAGTCGCATTGGCCGTGTAGAACCGCTGCTCGAGCCACGCGCCGATTCTCCCGCTGAGAATCAACGCCGCGAGGAACTCCGCGCCTTCGACCCAGCCCTTCACCCCGAGCAGCTCGGTGACGCTCGCGATGACGAGCACGCCGCCGAGCGCGATCGCCCACCGTTTCGGAAACGGTGACGGCGGTCGGTGGCTGGGCGTCAGGATGGATGGAGCGGTCGCATCAGGCATCGCGGCACACGATAGCGGCTCGCCGTGTGACTTCGCAGTGCAAGTCGTTCACGATGGCCGCGGTGCGCCTCGCCACGTTGCTCTTGTTCATCCTGCCGGCGGCTGCGTTGGGGCAATGGAGCATCGTGGGCGGCGCACCATATCCCTCGGTTCCCGGCAGCACCGCGCCTGGTCGAGCGGAGCCGGTCATCGTCGGCGGCACGCTCTACGTCGTCACCTGGGACATCCCCAATTCGAAGTCGACGGTGCAGTGGGCCACGCTGGATGGCGGCGGCTTCGTTCGCGAGGGAGTGCACGACGCGGGATCGAACGTGACGCAATTTCAGACCGCGGCCATCGCGAACCAGCTCGTCGTCTCCTTCAACGAGATTGGCTGCGTGCCAAGCGTCTTCATCGCGAGCGGCGCCCTTTCGTCCGAGCTTGGGGCGGGGTTCACGCCCGCGTGCAGCACGCTTCCCATCGTCGAGTTCGCCGGCGCACCGTGGGCGTTCGATCCCGCGAGCGGCGCGCTGCTTCGCTGGAACGGCACCGGCTGGACGGCGGTCGGTGGAGACCTCGCGCTGGGAAACGGCATCGACGTCGTCGAGGTCGAGGCCGTGATGGTGGACGGGAATCCCTTCGTCGGCGTCCGTCAGAAGTCC
>JBJMQN010000564.1:0-3899 GCA_045802665.1 Myxococcaceae bacterium
AAAGCCCAGCTCAAGCAGTCCAATGGAGATGTCTCGGTGAAGCGCGCCGCGGGAGACGATTGGGTCGCCGCCCCCGAGCTGGCGGAGCTCTTCGAGAACGACAAGGTTCGCACCGCGAAGGGCGCGGCGGCGGTGATCCGCGTCGCGAATGGCTCCGAGGTCCAGCTCGGCGAGGACGCGCTGATCGCCATCGCCGAGACGCGCACCCGGCCCGGCACGGACAGGACCGACCTGACCGTCTTCAAGGGCCGCATCAACGCCGAGCTGGACGCGCCCGGGAGCCAGTCGCTCACCGTGAGCACGCCGTCCGCCACCGTGCGCGCGGGAAGGGAGATCGTCTTCCAATGAAGCGGCTCCTACTCCTCAGCGTGATCTTCGCCGCCACCGTCGCGGGCGCCGCCTCCGATGTCTCCGACGCGGGCATGACCGCCGATCCTCAAGTCGCTCAGGGCGCGATCAACGCCGCGCGCAACGCCATCGAACAGTCCGGCGCGAAGGACAAGCGCCAGGTCGCGACAGCGAAGCTGAAGGAAGCCGAGGCGCTCTACGCGTCGCAGAAGTACGCGGATGCGGCGAAGGCGGCGGACGCTGCGTGGCAGCTCGTCTCGAACGGCGCGCAGGGCCCCACGCACTTCGAGGTCGAGGTCTCCGAGAACGGCAAGACGAAGGTGACGTCCAAGCTGGGCCAGCCGGTGCGCGTCGAGGCCGAGGGCGTCGTCCGGCCGGTCTACGTGGGCCAGGTGGTCACGGTTGCGAAGGGCGAGAAGCCGAAGGCGGAGATCGTGACGCCGCCGCCGGGAACGCCGGAGCTGGTGACGCCGGCGCCGGACGAGAAGCTGCGGTTCAAGGCGTCGGAGAAGCTGCTCGGGCCGGTGAAGCTGTCGTGGCGTCCGGTGCGCAACGCTCGGGGATACGAAGTCGAGGTGCGGCCGGTGGAAATTGACGGCCAGATGGAACCGTTGAGCCTCACGGTCGACAAGACGGTGGCAAAGCTGCCAAAGCTCGCCGCCGGCCGTTACGTGTGGACGGTTCGAGCGGTGAGCAGCGACGGGACCAGGGGCGAGGTGACGCAGGCGCGCGGTTTCGAGCTCGCTCGCGACGGCGTGAAAATCGAAGTCACGGGAACGACGTGGAAGTAGGCGAATAGCGATGCGGCTCTTCAAAACCATCCTGCTGCTGATGCTGGTCGCCTCCGTCGTTCCGACGGTGATGGTGGGCTGGCTTTCCATCTCCGACACGCGCGAGCTGCTCGTTCGCGACGCGCAGGAGCTCTCTCAGGAGCGCGTCCAGCAGCTCCGCCTCAAGACCGAGGTCATCCTCGACGAGCCCACCCGAGCGGCCGAGGGCCTCGCGCGGATCCCCGGCTTCTTCCAGCTCAGTCAGGCCGAGCAGCGCTCTCACATCGCCGCGATCCTGAATCAGCGCCGCGAGCTCACCGCGCTCACGGTCTTCGACACCAACGGCGAACGCATCCCGGGCCTTCAGGGCTTCGCGGTGAAGGACGTCCCGCCGACGGAGGTCGTGGAGCACGAGTCTCGCGCGCGGAAGCTTCTGCCGGGGCTGTCGGACCTGCGTTACTCGGACGTTTATCTGTCCGCTTCGCGCCACGAAGCGGTGGTCACGATGGCGTACCCCATCGGAGATCCGGCGAAGGGCTTCATCGCGGCGGAGATCTCGCTGCGCTCGCTGACGGACATGCTGGGCCAGCAGAAGGTGGGCTCGTCCGGCTTCGCGTACGTGGTGGACGGCAAGGGCCGGGTCGTGGCCGGCCGCGACAACATCGGTCCCGGCGACACCGGCGCTGATGCCGCGAGCCGCCCGGTCGTCGCGCACCTGTTGCGGAACATGGACGATGTGCCCGGCGCCGAGACCCTGCACGTGGGCAACTTCGGCAAAGGCGACGCGCAGGTGGTGGGCGCGTACTCGGTGCTCCCGCAAGTTGGCTGGGCGGTCGTCTCCGAGCAGCCGATCGATCTCGCGTACGTCGCCGCGGCGACGATGAAGCGCCGCATCCTCGTCACGGTCGCGGTGGCGTTCGTCGTCGCGATCGCGCTGGCGGGCCTGTTCTCCCGGAACGTGACGCGGCCGCTGAAGGGCTTCATGGACGCCGCGCTCAAGCTCGCGTCTGGGACGTTCGGCGTGAAGGTCCCGGTGAGCACCAAGAACGAGATTGGCGAGCTCGCCTCGACGTTCAACTACATGAGCATGCAGCTCGAGGCGTACAGCCAGGAGACGGGCAGGCTCTACGAGTCGCTGGAGAGCGGGTATCTCGAGACGATCGTCGCGCTGGCGAACTCGATCGACAGCAAGGATCCGTACACGCGCGGTCACAGCCAGCGGGTGGGCGACTTGTCGGTGGAGATTGGCCGCGAGCTCGGGCTCACCGAACGCGAGCTCAAGCTGCTGCAGTACGGCGGGATTCTCCACGACATCGGCAAGATCGGCATCGTGGAGTCCATCCTCTGCAAGCAGTCGCGGCTCACCGACGACGAGATGACGGTGATGCGCACGCACCCGGAGATCGGCGACAGCATCATTCAGCCGGTCAGCTTCCTCGCGTCCGTGCGCGCCGCCATCCGCAACCACCACGAGCGCTACGACGGCACCGGCTACCCCGACAAGCTCAAGGGCGAGGCGATTCCGCTCATCGCCCGCATCGTGAACTGCGCGGACACCTTCGACGCGTGCACCTCGACGCGGCCGTATCAGAAGGCGATGCCGCTCTCAGAAGCGTGGACCATCCTGGAACGCCTCCGCGGCACGCAGCTGGACCCGAAAGTGTTGGACGGGCTCAAGCGCGTGCTGGAGAAGAAGGGCGCCCGGCTTGAAGGAAGCAAAGAGCCGGTCAAGCTGGCGTCGTGAGCCTTCGTCTTTCCGTCGTTCTATTCCTCGCGCTGATCACCGGGTGCGCCGCCGCGAAGCGCACCGGTCCGCCGTTGGTGGAAGTGCCGAACACGCGCGGGCCCACGACGGTGGTGCTGGAGCCGTTCTTCGAGCAGGCGCGCACGGAGATCGTCGAACGAGCGAGCAACGCGCAGGTGTCGCCCATCGGCGGTGGTCTCTACGGTGGCGGCTTCTACGGACCGCAGAGCGTCACCGTGATTGAGAAGGTGGAGCAGAAGCCGCTCCTCGCTCAGCCCGCCGTGCTCGCGCAGCTCCACGGGATGGTGATGCAGGAGCTCAAGCGGCGCCGCCCCGACTGGGACGTGCTCTCCACGTCGGTGCTGACCCAGCAGACCTCCGGCAACGTGGTGCTGGTCCGCACCGTCGTTGGCGACACCGTGACCGTGTCCTCGGATCGATCGCTCCGAAATCTCTCCTTCGGGTTTGGCCTGATCATCCCTCCCCTGCTCATCCTGGCGTTCCAGCCGGTGCATGAGGCGCAGCGGGTTTACGGATCCTTGTTCCGCTACGAGACGGATGCGTCGGCGTTCAAGAGCAAGCTGCTCCGCTATCCGACCCAGCCGGACTTCGCCGTGGACACGCGCGGGGTGCCGTTCCGCGAGCAGCCGTTCGGGCTCGACACCGAATACGAAGAAGGCATTTTCGCCAACGACAGGCTGCGCGACCCGGTATTGATTGACGGGTTCGCCGCGCAGCTGGCCGGCGCGATCATCGCGCTGGTCGAAGGGGTTTAGAGAACGCCGCCATGAGCATCTGGGATCACGTGAAGCCGTCGCAGAAGCCGCCGGAGGCGATTGGCGTGGAGCTCGAGAAGAGCGGCGCGGTGGTGAGGCTGAGCTGGGACGACGGCAAGGTGACCGCGGTGGGCGCCCGCACGTTGCGTCAGCTCTGCCCGTGCGCCGAATGCGTGGACGAGTGGACCAACAAGCGGACGTTCGATCCGGCTCACATCAAGCCGGACATGCGGATCCTGGAGAAGCACCCGGTGGGCAACT
>JBJMQN010000565.1:0-16605 GCA_045802665.1 Myxococcaceae bacterium
AGGCTCTTGCTCTCGTAGAACACGTTGTCCCAGCAGAGCGGAAAGCCGCGCGAAGTGGGCCGCGAGCTGAGCGTCAGGTTCGCCACCACCCACGGCGTGGTCTGGAACGCGGAGAGAAATTCGGGCGGCGTGCTTCGCCACGGCGCGACGATGTGTTTCGCCACGAAGCGCGGCACCGCGAGGACGACGTGGCGTGCGCGATACGCGACCGGAGTTTTCGCGGCCGCATCGAACGCGTGCACCGTGCAGCCCTGCTCGTCCGGGATGACCGTGTGCGCGAGGAGCTTCGTGAAGATTCTGCCGGTGCCTGCCGCGTCGCGCAGGTGATGGATGAGCCGGCCGTTTCCCTCGGGCCACGCGAGATAGCCCTCGCTGCGGTCGCCCTGCCCTTCGTTGCGGGCGGCGAAGTACCAGATGCCCGCGTACGCAGAGATGAGCTCGGACGGCGCGCCGTAATCGTCGCGGCACGCGTAGTCGACCATCCATTTCAGCCGAGGCGATCGATATCCCTGCTGGCTGAACCACTCCGCCATCGACAGCTTGTCGAGCGACGTCCACTCCGCATCGTCGCTCCCTGTATCCAGCGGCACCGCGAAAGCTTTTCGTCCTTTGCCGTCGCGCGCTTTTCCGAAGGCGTCCATCTGCGCTTCGAAGCGGCGGAGCTCTTCGAGATCTCGAGGCGACGCGCCCGCTCGGAGGTAGAGGCCTTCGTACCAGGCGCCTTTGTAGAAGAGGCGCTCGTCCGGCTCGTGCACGAGCATCTCTTCAGCGAAGTGCGGCCGGCCCTTGTCGTCGACGGCAGTGACCGCGCCGAGCTCGCGGAGCAGCTTCATCACCGGGCCGCGATCTTGAAGGGGTGCAGGCAGGTAGTGCGCGCCCCATGGGTACGCCGAGACAGCGTTCGCTCCCGATCGAGCGGTCCCGCCCGCCTCCGCATCCACCTCGATCACCTTGAAGCTCGTGACGCCGGCAGCAGCGAGCCGCCACGCCGCCGAGAGCCCCGCCGCACCCGCGCCGATGATCAGCACGTCCAGCGCTTCCACGTTCGAAGCGACGGGAAGCGGTCCACCGCGCAGCAGATGTCCGGTCTCGACGACGCGGTCTACGAGCTCGCCGGGAACCTTCTTCCGTGCGCCGCCGGTGCTCTTGCAGGACGCAGCGACGGCGCCGCCCAGGAACGCGGTGATGAGCTCGCGACGGCCTAGTTCCAACGCCGCCACTCGTCTTCGTAGTAGTGGACCAGCACCTGGTTGTTGAGGCGGTTCACCTCGGCGGGCACGGGGTCCATGTCCTTCGGAAACTGCGTGAGCGTCGCGAGCGTGTCATCGGTCAAGAAGCGCAGGCCCGCGGGCAGATCGTGGACGCGCTCGGCGGGCTTCTTCGCGGCGAGGACGTAGCCCCATTCGCCGAAGGAGGGCACGAGCACGTGGTACGGCTCGGTCCAGAAGCCGGCGGCGGCGATCGTGTTCTCGATGCACCAGTAGGACTGACGCGCGAACAAGGGCGAGGTGCTCTGAATCACGGCCACGCCGTCGTCCGCGAGCCGGGCTTTCAGCAGATTGTAGAACCGCGTCGTGTAGAGCTTCCCGAGCGAGAAGTTGTTGGGGTCCGGGAAGTCCACGACCACCGCGTCGAAGGTGCTGTTGCCTTCGGCGAGGAACTTCATCGCGTCGTCGTTGATGACGTGCATCCGCGGATCGAACATCGATCGATTGTTCAGCTCGGCGAGCTCCGAGTAATCGCGCGACAGCGACGTCATCGCCGGATCCAGATCAACGAGCGTGATGCTCTCCACATCCGGGTACCGGAGCAGCTCGCGCGCGGCGAGGCCGTCACCGCCCCCGAGCACGAGCACCCGCGCGTGGTGCGGCGCCTTGATCATCAGCGGATGAACCAGCGCCTCGTGGTAGCGGTACTCGTCCACCGCGGCGAACTGGAGATTGCCGTTCAAGAACAGCGAGAAGCCCCGCTTGCCGCGCGTGATGACGATGCGCTGATAGGGCGTGCTCTTTCCGTAGACGACCTCGTCCACGAACATTCCCTCTTCGAAGAACGACGTCATCCGATCGCCCATCGCGAAGCCTATGACGAGCAGCGCGCAGACGAAGACGGACTTCACCCGCAGGCGGATGGGATGTCCGAGCAGCGGCGCGAGCAGCCACGTGCTCCACAGCCCGACGAGCCCGTTCACGAACCCGAACAGAATGGAGGTCCGCACGAGCCCCAGATGCGGGACCAGGAAAAGCGGAAACAGGATCGACGCCGCGAGCGCGCCTAAGTAGTCGAACGTCAGCACCTGGCTCACGAGATCCTTGAAGCGGAGCTGATCCTTGAGGATGCGAAGCAGCAGCGGGATCTCCAGGCCCACCAGCGTGCCGATCACGATCACCGTGAGGTACAGCAGCACGTGAAACGCCGAGCCGTGCGCGAACGTGAAGAACAAGAGCGGCGCGGAGATTCCACCGGCAAATGCGACGGCGAGCTCCACCTCGACGAACCGCTGCGCGATTCCGCGTTCGATGAACCGCGACAGGTACGCGCCGATGCCGAGCGCGAACAGGTACACGCCGATGACGGTGGAGAACTGCGTGATCGAATCGCCGAGCAGATACGACGCCAGCGTCCCCACGATGAGCTCGTAGATGAGCCCGCAGGTGGCGATGACGAGGACGGTGAGGAAGAGCAGCCCTCGACGAAGCGGGAGCTCGGCTGCGTCGTCAGCCATGAATGGCGGCGGCCACGATGATCGCGAGGCCCAGCACGAAGCTGCCGATGACGATGCCCAGCGAGGTGTTCTGATCCACCTCGATCTCCTTGTTCACGTCGAACGGGAGGATGAGCTTGATGACGAAGAAGCCGGCCACGAAGACTCCGAGGCCGACGACCGAAAAGACGAGCGACGTCACCAACGCCTTCGCGAGAAAATCCATGTTCATCACTTCCCTCCCATGAAGCCCGAGGTCCAGGTGAGGATCCCTCCGGGCGCGTGTCGCACGTTCTCCGGAACTTCGCCGCGATCGTCGTCTGCGGATGGCTGCCAGCCCGAGGCCTGAAGCGCCGCGTACGCGAGCAGCAAGAGTCCGCCGAAGTACTTCATGCAGAACCTCCTGAAGAGATGTTGCTGTCCTCCCAGCGCCGCGTCTCGAAGGTGGAGGAGAGGATGGCGCGCGTCACCGGCCAGACGAACAAGAGCAGCCAGCAGAGGAAAACGGTGACGAAGTGCGGCGAGTCGGAAACCACGCGCACGGTGTACGTGGGCAACGTGGTCATCGCGTCGGTCAGGCTCGCGTTGGAGGACGTCGGGAAGTACGGCACGAACCGCAGCAGGTAGCGGCCCTTGTCGACTTCCGAGACGTACTTCGTGTCGGAGCGGCTGCCCTCACTCCACGGGCCGTCCGAATCCGAGCCCGAGTAGTACTCCATCTCGCCGTACGTCGAGATGACTTCGCCGGTCTGGTCATTGACGAGATCCAGTTCCAGCCCCGCCCACGAGTTGTTGAGCGGGGTGGCGGAGATCGCCATCGCGAGGTTCGCCTTGTTCGGCACGTCGAACGGCTCGCTGAACATGATCGATTCAGGGCTCGCGGACGCGGTGTTCGGCGGCGGCGTGACCGAACCTTCGTAGATGACCCGTTCGGGCGCCATCGCCGAGAAGACGAAGTAGAGGACGAAGATCGCCGCTGCGTAGATGGACGCCCACTTGAACCCGTCGATCGCCTTGGCGGAGTGCTCGTTCGGCTGGCACGGCGCGATTCCCGAGGGAGCGGGCGTTACCCTGAGCTCGAACGCCTTCCTGATCACGGACACGTGGACGTATTCGCCACGCGTCCAGGTGACCTCGCGTTCGTTGCCGTCCATGTTGAGGTCGTACGGAGGCGCGATGTATTCGGCGGCCACCGCGACTTCGCCCGGCTTCACCTGCCAGTAGCACTCGCCGACGACGTAGTTGGTGATCGCGGTGACGCGCTGGAACAGCTTGTACGAACGGTTCTCGTACGTCGCGGAGCCGCCGGCCGGCCGCATCCCCACCTCGCCCGCGGGAATCGGCGTGAGGAAGACCCAGTGGCCGTTCTGAAGCATCAGCCAGCGGAAGCCCTCCTGCGCGTTGTAGAGGAGGTACTCGTCCCAGGAGTATGTCACGCCGTCGACGCGGCAGCTCCGGATGAGGAACGCGATGCAGGTCCACTCGACGTCGAAGAGCTTTCCCTTCTTGCCGATGGGAATCCACGGCGTGTGCGAGGGCTTCTCGAGCTGCTGCAGGAACGAGAGCTTCCCGGCGGAGACGTCGAGCAGCGCGTTGCAGAACGGGCACGCCACGCGCTTCGTCGCGTCAGGTGCTTTGAGCTCCAACGGTCCGTTGCACTGAGTGCAGCGCGCCTGCTGAAGCTGAATCCGGTGGACGCGAGGACGGAGCGAATCCTTGTCGAAGCCCAGCTCCGCGAACTTCACCGCCGAGCCAATGAACACCTCCGGCTTGTCCGCGGACTTCGAGTAGTCGAGCGAGACGAACGCCCCGCGAAGCCCGGTCGCGTCCACGTAATCCGCGTCGATCGCGGTGTCGACGTCGTCGGGGAGCTGGCCTTCGGCGGTGACGACGCGCGCGCGGCCGATCTCCTCGATGAAGAAGAATCGGTTGTTGCCGAGATCGATCCGCGACATCGGCTGGAGATCGACGAGGCGATAGATGGCCTCCACCGCGGCCGGGAACATGAGGTGCCACTCGCCCTCGGATTCGGAGAGCCAGCCCTCGCGGCCGTCGTCGAACGCGAGGTACCACTCGTCCCAGGTTCCCGCGCCGTGACTCTTCTGCAGCCGGCCGACCACGCGGAACGGAGCGCCGCGGTAGCTCCCGCCGAGCCCGACCGAGAGCGGAGAATCCGTGTCGACGAGCGCGGCGAATTTGGCACCGGCGTCGAACCCGCCGCCATCGTTTCGAGCGATGACGGTGGAGCACGAGGGACAGACGAGAATGCGAGCGGAGCCGGCGGTGAACTGAACCGGAGCGCCGCAAGATGGGCACTTGCCCTCCGTCATGCGCGGACTCCGGGCGGAAGCGACGCGAGTCGCTCCGTCGTCGAGCCGCTCTCGCCGACGAGCTCACCCGCGGCGCCACGCATCCTCATGAGCGCTCTCCCCGAGCAAGCTCACGCACAGTCACGCGAGCGGCGCCGAGATGCCGTCTGCACAGGTCCGTAAAGTCCGGCCCCGTACGCGTTCGGCACGAGTACACGTTGAGCGCGGCGAAGCCCGTCTCGGGGAACGTGTGGATCGCGAGGTGCGATTCGGAGAGGAGCGCGAGCCCGGTCACCCCACCCGCCCCCGGAAAGCTGTGCCACTGCGGCGAGCCGATGACCTTGAGCTCGAGCGCGACGACCAGCTCTTCGAACAGCGCCGCCAGCGATCGAGAGTCCCGGAGCTTCTCCGGATCGCACCCCGACGCGTCGACGAGCCACTCCTGCCCAGTGGTCAAAGCGTGCTTCCCCTCCCGCGACGAGGTGATTAGCACAGAGGAAGCTTCGACCTCGAACCAATCACGCCAGCTCGCGGTTGGCGGGACCGTTGCGAATCTGGGAGTGAATGGGCGAGTCCGCGTTGCGCCGAGCGGGCAGCGCCGGGCACACCTGATCTGGGAGCGTGCCGGCGAGTCCACGATCCGGCGTGAGGGCCGCGTGGCACTCCCAATCTGGGCGTGAGCGCGCGACGCCACACGCCGCGCACGGCGGCTCAAATCAGCCGCGTTCGCACCTTGAACTCGCTTCCAAGCGTTCGTTGGACCGGACACATCTCGGCGATCTCCGCGAGCCGCGCGCGCATCTCCTCCGTCAGCGGTCCCTCCAGCTTCAGTTCGCGTTCGACGACGTCGATCTTTCCGACCTTCGTCTCGCAATCCCGGCAGTCGTCGGCGTGGACCTTGTCGTGCCGCATCGAGACGGTGACCCGCTCCAGCGGCCACTTCTTCCGCTCGGCGTACATGTGCAGCGTCATCGCGGTGCACGCCCCGAGCGCGGAGGCCAGCAGGTCATACGGCGTCGGGCCCTGATCCGTTCCACCCGGAACTTCGATCGGTTCGTCCGCGACGAGCTTGTGCTTCCCGGCGGTGATCTCCGTGCGGAAACCGCCCTTCGACGTCGTGACCACGACCGGATGTGCGTTGGGAGCCATGCGACCGATTGTGAGAGCCCCTCGCCACGCCGTCAGCCGACCCGCGCGTCGACCGTTGAGCCATAAACTGAACGATCGTTCAATTTCACCGGACGAGACGGCGGATCTAATTGAACGCCCGTTCAATCAAGACGCGCCTTCGCCACGGCGCCGCGAGATCGCTACAGTCTCGCGCCGCGATGAAGGCACTCGATGAAGTCCTCCCGGCAGCCGAACGCGATCGGATCCGCTCGGAAGTATTGGGCAGGGGCGGCTGGTACTCGCCGTGGCTGCACCTGGGGGTCACGTCCTCGGTCGGGCTCGGTGTGATGACGGCCGCGGCGCTGTTACTTCAGGGCGTGAAGTGGTGGCACGTGGGCTTCGGCGTGCTGCTCTTCATCCTCTCAAACGCGACCGAATGGCGCGTGCACCGGGACTTCCTGCACAAGCGTCAGAAGCTCGGGGCGGTGCTCTATGACCGCCACACGCCCGAGCACCACATGATCTTCATCACCGACGACATGGCGATCCGCAGCACGCGCGAGTTCCGCCTCGTGCTGCTGCCCGCGTTCGCGATCATCCTCATCTTCGTGAGCCTGCTCCCGGTGATGGCGATGATCTGGTTCGGCTGGCCGTTCCAGCTGCTCACCAACGCCGATCAGCACAACCTCGCCGCCATCTTCGCGCTCGAGACGATGGGCTACGTCGTCGTCTACGAGTGGCTCCATCTGTCGTACCACCTGCCCGAGGAGTCGTTCGTCGGGCGGCTCCGGTTCGTCCGCTGGCTCAAGCAGACGCACGCGATCCACCACGATCCGCGTCTCATGCAGAAGTGGAACTTCAACGTCAGCCTTCCGCTCTGGGACCTGCTCCGCGGCACCTACGTCCGAACGCGCGAGCGGATCCTCGCGCGCCCCGTGCGGCCCTGAACCTTGATGAACGAGCGCGGAAAAAAGATCACCCGCAGAGCGCTCCTGGGCCTCGCCGCCGCGGCCGCTGCCGCTCCTTTCATCATCTCCGCGTTGCCTCGAAAATTCGGCGGGACCCGGCAGTTCCGCGGCGAGTGGTTCGACGTGCTCGAGGTGAACCTCTCCCGCCATCGCGTCGAGCTGCTCTGGAGAGACGAGAACGGTCAGCCGCTTCGATCGATGGAGAAGGCGATCAGGTATCTCGAGCGCCGTGGAGAAAAGCCGGTCGCGCTCACCAACGCCGGCATCTTCAACCTGGACTTCACGCCCGCGGGCCTTCACCTCTCGGACGGCGTCGTGCTCGCGCCGCTGAACGAGGGCTCGGGTGACGGCAATTTCTTCCTCAAACCCAACGGCGTCTTCCTCATCGACGACGAGGGGGCGGCGATCGTCGAGACCTCCGAGTTCCGCTCGCGCAGTCACGTGAAGCTCGCCACCCAGTCCGGGCCGCTGCTCGTGCGGCACGGGCATCTCCATCCGGCGTTTCAGCCGGGTTCGGGCAACAAGAAGCTTCGCAGCGGCGTCGGCGTCGCGGCGTCGGACCGCATCTACTTCGCGCTCTCGTCCGGCATGGTGAACTTCGAGACCTTCGCGGAGCTGTTCCGCTCGGAGCTGCGCTGCCCGGACGCGCTCTTCCTCGACGGAGACATCTCGAGGCTGTGGGCGCCGAGCATGGGGCTCGAGGCGCTCGACACGGGGCCGTTCACCGGGATGTTGGCGGTCGTCGATCGTTGATCGCGAGGATCTGCACGACCGCCGCCCGGCCGGAGTGGAGCTTGCCCTCCACCACCTCGCGCTCGACCTCGCGGCAGAGGTCCAGCGTCAGTCCCGAAAGCTCTCCGCGCAGCTCCTCCACCGTGTAGAGCAGCTCCGGATCCTTCGGGCCACCGGTGCGGAACCGAAGCTGCGCGGGCGTGTACGCCTCCAGCACGAACACGCCGCCAGGATTCAGCGCGGCAGCGACGTCGCCGTGAACGCGCCGCCGAAGCTCGGACGGCAGATGGCAGAACACGGACACGATCGCGTCCCACTTCTCGGTCGCGAGTGAATGGCCCCAGAGATCCAAAAGCCGCGTCTCCAGCTCGACGCCGCGTTCCAGTGCGAGCCGCCGTGCCTTCTGCAGCCCGGCAGCGGACGCATCCAGCGACGTCACCCGATGACCCAAAGACGCCAGGTACACGCCATTGCGCCCTTCGCCGTCGCCGATGCAGAGCACGCGACGTGTGCCCGAGAGCCGGCTCGCGCACTCCCGCACGAAGTCATTCGGCTGCGTCCCGTACGCGTAGCCCTCCGCTGAGAACCGCGGATTCCAGAACCTCGCGGCGTCGTTCGCCATGGTCATGAAGGAACTCTAGGTCGGCGTGGACCTGTGCTTCTCCAACACTTCGGGATCACGCGAACGTTCGAACACAGTGCCGCAGTCCGTGCAGCGCAGCTCCACCTGCTTCGGCCGTGGATTCACTCCGACCACCGCGAGCGCCAGATACCCGAACGTCGTCCACGTGCAGTCCGCCCGAACCCGCTTGTGCGTCTTGTCGTGGCCGCACGCGCAGGTCGTCGTGAAGACCTGGGTCAGCTTCTCGCGAGGCGTGCGCTCCGTCATGCGCCACTCATCTAACGCGGGCGCGCGGCTTCCGCATGTCAGGGGAATCAGCTCGTCTGACGGCCGCGCTTCTGTCGCCTACTGCTGGCCCTGAGGCCCGACAGCTTGCTCGGTGAGCACGTTCTCGAGGATCTGAAGCGCTCGGCCTGGCTCTCCCGCGGGAGGATCTCTGCCCGAGGGAATACACCCTCGGCTCGCGCCTACTGCTGTCCCTGCGGCTTCACTTCCGGCGCCTTCGGATTTCCCATCTTGCCGCCGTGGTAGTGGCCATCCGGTCCGTCGCCCATGTTGTACCCAATCGGCGGGCCCTGAATCTCGGGCACGTTGTTGGGCACGGCCCACGGGAAGCGGAACGCGAGATCTCCGAGCACGCCCAGGATCAGCGCGATCACGAAGAAGATGCTCACCGACAGGCTCACGAGCGGCGCGCCGCGCGTGTAGTAGAGGTGCATGAAGATCGCGACGACCAGCGCTGCCTTCGTCGTGGCGATCGTCAGCGCCAGCGGGAGCGCCACGGTGCCGAGGTGCATCTTCCCGGTCACGTACGTGACGATCGTCAGCACCAGCAGCACCACGTAGACGAGGAAGTACATCGCGAGCGACGGGTGGTGTCCGTGCGCGTTCTGCTGATGCGAAGTGGCTACGGTCGGGGTGGCCATGTGAGTTGAGGTCCCGGAGAAGTCAGATGAGGTAGAGGAGCGGGAAGAGGAAGATCCACACGAGATCCACGAGGTGCCACAGCAGCCCCGCGTTCTCGACGAGCGTGATGTTTCCCGGCCCGTACTTGTTCTTCCACGCGCCAATCGCCGCCCAGGTCAGCATCGACATGCCGACGATGACGTGGAACGCGTGCAGCCCCGTGGCGAGGAAGTACACGCCGTAGAACATCGGCAGGCCTTCCTTGTGCTCCATGTGGTACGCGCTGAAGAACTTCCCGGGAAGCTCGCCGTTGACGAAGTGCTGGTAGTACTCGACGGCCTTGATCCCCATGAAGATGAAGCCGCAGGCGATCGAGAACACCAGCAGCGCGAACACGATCTTGTTCTTCGCCTCGGACGCGTAGTGGTGCGCGAGCGCCACCGTCAGCGACGAGGTGATCAGCACGATGGTGTTCGTCGCGCCAAGATACGTGTGCATCTCGCGCGAGCCCTCCGCGAACGAGTCCGGATACAGGAACCGGTACGCGGCGTAGGCGGTGAACAGGCCCGCGAAGATCAGCACTTCCGTCGCGAGGAACAGCCACATCCCGAAGAGCGCGGCGTGCGACTGCGTCTTGTGGTCCGGGAAGTGGTGGGCCAGCTTGTAGCCCGGCGGGGCCACCGTCGAATCAAGCGACATTCTTCACCTCCACCGGCGGGGTGGCGTAGTCGTGCGGCGGCCCGTCGAAGATGGGCTGACGTTCGAAGTTGTGCTCGGGCGGCGGGGACTGCGTGAGCCACTCGAAGCCCTTGCTGCCCCACGGGTTCGCGCCGCTGATCCGGCCGTACCGCAGCGACAGCACCAGGTACACCGCCGCAATCAGGAACCCGAACAGGAGCAGCGAAGCGCCGGCGGTGGACGCCACGTTCAGCCCGTGGAACTCCGGCGCGTACGTGTAGTAGCGGCGCGGCATGCCCATGTTCCCGAGGAGGAACTGCGGAATGAACGTCGCGTTGAACCCGAGGATGATCAGCGCCGCGGAGACCAGGCCCCAGCCCTCGGGATAAGTGCGCCCGAAGAACTTCGGGAACCAGTAGTGGATGGCCGCCATGAACGCCATCAGCGTCGCGCCCACCATGATGAAGTGGAAGTGCGCGACCACGAAGTACGTGTCGTGCCAGTGCACGTCCAGCGACACCGTCGCCAGCGCGATGCCGGTCATGCCGCCGAACACGATGAAGTAGAGGAAGCCGCACGCATACGCCATCGGGGTGCGGAAGCTGACGGCACCTTTGTACATCGTGCCCACCCAGTTGAACGTCTTGATGGCGGTGAAGATGCCCACCAGCATCGAGAGCACGCCGAACGCGCCCGCGTCGAACGTGGACTGGTTCGACACGAACAGGTGGTGGCCCCAGGTGAAGAAGCCGACGAACGCGATGCCGGCCGTCGAGAGCGCGACCGCCTTGTAGCCGAACATGATCTTCCGGCTGAACGCGGGGATGATCTCCGACATCACGCCCATCGCCGGGAGCACCATGATGTACACGGCCGGGTGTGAGTAGAACCAGAACAGGTGCTGGAACATCACCGGATCGCCGCCTCGCGCCGGATCGAACAGGCCGAACCCGAGCACGTGCTCCAGCGCCGCCGCCAGCGTGACGAGCCCGAGCACCGGCGTCGCGAGCAGCTGAATCAGCGACGTTCCGTAGAGCGCCCACACGAACAACGGCAGCCGCATCCACGTCACGCCCGGGGCGCGCAGCGTGTGGATGGTGACGATGAAGTTGAGGCCCGTGAGGATGGAGCTGAACCCGACGACGAAGATGCCGAACAGAATCGGCGTCACCTGCGTCGGGGTGATGGACGAGTACGGCGTGTAGAACGTCCAGCCGGTGTCCGCGCCGCCGTGGATCATCGCCCACGTCGTGAAGATGACGCCCACCATGTACACGTACCAGGAGAGCAGGTTCAGCTTCGGGAACGCGACGTCCTTCGCGCCAATCATCAGCGGGATGAGGAAGTTCCCGAAGATGCCGGGGATCGCCGGCACCATGAAGAAGAACACCATCACGACGCCGTGCAGCGTGAAGAGGCGGTTGTAGCCCACCGCGTCCACGAGGTTCGGCTCGGGCGAGACGAGCTCCAGCCGGAGCGTCATCGCGAACATGCCGCCCAGGAACAGCGCGGAGATGGTGCTGATCGCGTAGAGGATCGCGATTCGTTTGTGGTCCAACGAAAGCAGCCACGACTTGATGGTCGTGCCGGCGTTCAGGTACGTGTGCGCCGGGTAGACCTCGTCGCCGGGGAACTGCTGCGGCGCGCCCGTGAGGACCGCGTGGTCGTGGTCTGGATACGCGTTACTGGTTGACGGGGGCATAGATCATCCTGTCATTGCGCGCGTTCTGCAGCCGGTCGGAACGAAGCGACTTGATGTATTCGACGATGGCGGCGGCCTCGGGACCTGCGAGCCGCCCTCGATAGGTGGGCATCACGTTGGCGAACCCGGCGACGATGTGCGCGCCGGGATCCATCATGGACTGCGTGAGGTACGCCTCGTCCGCGGTCACGGTCTGGCCGTCGTAGAACTTCCGCTGGCTGCCGTACAGGTCCAGCCACGTCGGGCCAATGTGCGGATCGCCGTCCACGGTGTGGCACTTGAAGCAGCCGAGCTGCGTGGCGAAGTGCTCGCCCTGCTTCGGGAGATTCGTGGTGTCCGCAACCACTTCAGAGGGCCGCGGATCTCCGTCCTGCCGCTCCTTCATCCCCTTCTGCTCTTCATCCAGCCAGGTGTCGAACTCCTCCGGCTTCATCACGATGACCTCGCCCGCCATCGTGGAGTGGTTCATGCCGCAGTACTCGGTGCAGAAGAGCGGGTACTTGCCGGGCTTGATCGCCTCGAACCAGACGTAGCTGTAGCGGCCGGGGAGCACGTCCTTCTTCGCTCGGAACGCGGGGATGAACATCGAGTGAATCACGTCGCGCGAGGTCATCAGGAGCCGCACCGGACGCCCCGCCGGGATGCGCAGCGTGTTCACCGCGTTGGGCCCTTCCGGGTACGCGAACTTCCACATCCACTGCTTGCCCTCGACGTAGATGTCGAGCGTGTTCTTCGGCGGCGTCGTCATCTCCACGTAGTCGTTGAAGCCGATCGCGAACCACGCGAGGAACAGCGCGAGCGGCGCCGTCACGAAGACGACCTCCAGCCACAGCGGGCTCTTCACGTCCTCGGTCGTCTGAAAGCGCGTCCGCTGGCGGAACTTGAAGAAGAACAGCAGCGCGGTCGTGCCGACACCCAACGCACCCAGCATCGTCACGGTGATGACGAAGAAGTGCAGCCGGTCCACCTTGTACGCGTAGGAGGACGCCTGCTCCGGCAGAAAGAGAATGTTCCGGAAAAACTCGTTCATGACTGAGGGCCCTTCTTGAGCTCGCGCCGCCACAACACCCCGAGCATTGCTGCCAGAGCGAAGAAGACAGTCAGCGCGCCGCCCTTGAGGAAGCGAGACAGATAGAGGCCGTACTTACGCGTGGCCGGATCGAACTTGAAGCAGGTGAGCAGGACCTTGTCGAAGGTGGTCCCGACGCGGCCGTCAGCGGCCTCCACCAGCGCGAGCCGCAGATCCTTCGGGTCGAACTCCATCCCGTAGAAGTAGCGGCTGACCTTTCCTTCCGGGGTGAGCACGAACACGACGGCGGCGTGCGCGAACTGCTGCGTCTCTTTGTCGTACGCGTACTGGAAGCCCACGGTGTCGGCGAGCTTGCGGACCGGCTCGTCGGACTCGGTGACGAGGAACGCCCAGTTGCGCGCGTCCTTCGCATCGTGATCTTTGATCAACGTGGAGGTCGTGCCGCGCTGGGCCTCCGCCGCGAGCGCCGCGTTCTCCTTCGGGTTGATGGAGATGGTGAGCGCCTTGTAGTCCTTGCCGAACTGCAGCCCCGTGGCCTTCAGCGACTTCGCGGTGCCGGAGAGGACGAGGCCGCAGAGCATCTGGCAGCGGTAGTACGCGAGCGTGAAGACGACCGGGTGCACGCCGTCGAAGTAGTCCTCGAGCTTCACGCGACGGCCTTCGCTGTCGATGAAGGCGAGGTCCTTCGGCAGCTGCGCGCCGAGGTGCTCCACCACGTCGATGTTCTGAAGCTGCTGAGGCACCACGTCCGCCGGAGATCCGGGCGGAACATCCGCCGCCAGGTTCGAGGCGTCGGCGAGGCTCAGCGCGATGACGAGGGAGAGCGCGACCATGGTGAGCTACTTCTGTCCGCCCTGCTGCTCGGAGATGAACTTCTTCGCGCCCTCTTCCACCGGCACGTGCGCGAGCTTCTTCTCTTTGTCCGTCCAGCCGTAGCCGGAGAGGTCCATCTTCTGCTGACCCTGGAGGTCGTACGCGCGGTGCTCCTGCTCGAACTGCTTCTGGTTCACGATGCCCACTTCGTACTGGAACGCATGCGGGGGCTTCGGCGCGATGTCCTCGGCCACGCCCTACAGCGCCTCCTGGTGCCGCTGGATGCGGTAGCTCCAGAATATGCCGACGAGGAAGATGACGACGATCACGCCGATGCCGACGATGACCGGCGCGACGGGGACCAGGTCGGGCTCGGCGCGGACGGGCTCGCCGTGACCGTGAGCGTCGTGAGCGTCGTGGGCAGCGCCCACAGGATCGTGAGATTCGGGCGTGCTCATAGCGGCTGGACGTACCGGAGGGAGTAGGCGAGGAACGGATCAGCGACCGGCAGCGAGTACGCACCGCGAGCGCGCCAGATGGCGAACGCGACCGAGATGCCACCCACGCCGAGCACTGCGGTGATGTCCGAGAGGTGAGGCATCGAGCCGTCCGGGCGGAAGGTCGGCATGATGAGCCAGTACAGGTCCACGAAGTTGATGACCAGCACGTAGCACGTGATGAAGATGAGGAAGCTCCGGCTCTGCTTCCAGCTGCGCGAGAGCAGCAGGTAGAACGGAATCACGAAGTGCGAGGCGATGAGGGCGATGGACCAGCCCTTCCACGCCGGCGTCCACCGGAGGATGTAGTACGGAACTTCTTCCGGAAGGTTCGAGATCCAGATGAGCAGCAGCTGGCTGAACGCGATGTACGCCCAGAAGGCGACGAACGCGAGGAGCAGCTTGCCCAGCGAGTGCCAGTGGGCCTTGGTGACGAGCAGCCCGTAGCCGTTCGGCCCCGTCGCGTTCACGGTGGTGAAGGTCAGCACCGCGATGCAGGAGAGGAACGAGCCGGCGAAGTAATAGACGCCGTAGATGGTGGAGAAGAACAGCGGCTCCACCGACATGAGCCAATCCACGCCCGCGAAGGTGAAGGTGATGGCGAGGATGGGCAGCGACGCGGGCCCCAGCACGCGCATCTTCTTCAGGATCAGCGGGTGGCTGCCGGTGTCCTGCTGACGGCTCCAGTTGAGCATCAGCATCGAGACGACTATCCACGTCGCGAAGTAGATGACCTGCCGGACCAGGAAGAAGGTGTGATCGAACCACGCGTGCTTCACGTGCATCGCGTGCGCTTCGTGGCCCTCCAGCTTGCCGACGAACGCCTCGAAGTCCCACCAGCCGTAGATCTTCCCCATCCCCAGCAGAATCGGGATGAAGAGCGGGACGAAGATGACGACGGAGGCGGCCATCGTCTCCAGCGCTCGGCGGATGACCGTCATCCACTTGGCCTTCGCCGCGTGAAACGCGCAGAGCAGAATCAGCGCGCCGACTGAAATCCCGCACCAGTAGGCGAAGCCGAGCAGATAGCTCGCGAACGCCTGACGGCGGCCGGACTCGTCGCCCACGAACATCATCGCGAACGTGGCGAGCAGGCCAATGATGCCGACGACGCCGGCGATCATCATCGCGCGCGCGCCGCCATCGAACGGCGAGACCTTGATCTGAGCAGGCGGCTGGCCGTGCCCGTCGTGACCTGTAGCTTCGGCGCTCAAGGCGTCTCCTTCTGCTGCTGCTGCTCGCCGTGGTGCTCCTGCTCCGGCGGCATCTGAGGCTGCGACATCACCTTCTGCTGGATGTCGGGCGGGAGTTGATCGAACGGCACGCCCTGCGAGAGCTGCAGCGACTTCACGTACGCAGCGACCGCCCAGCGATCTTCCAGGTTCAGCTCGCCGGCGAAGTTCGGCATCAGGCCGTAGCCGTTGCTCGCCACTTCCACGAAGTAGCCCACCGGCCGGTCCTTCAGCGCGACCAGCGACGGCGCGGGATGCAGCGCCATGTTCTCACCGACGATCGAGTGACCATCGCCGTTGATGCCGTGGCAGTTCGCGCACAGGTACGTGAACTTGTGCTGGCCGTGCTGGATGAGCTCCGGGGTGACCTTGAGCGCGGCGGGGAAGTTGGAGGCGTAGACGCCGTCCGCGTTCTTCCAGTCCTTGAGAGGAAGCTCGTCCCGCATCTCGCGCGAGATGGTGCCGGGAGGAGGCGTGCGCATCGCTCGGCCGTCCTGCCAGAACTCGGACTGCTGGTAGTACTTGTACTTGGGCTGCGTCGTCATCCGCATGAAGAAGTCATCCTTGTTGCTCTCGCAGCCCAGCGAGAACAGCGCGAGGACGACCGACGCGACGAAGAGGCGGTTCACGGAAGCTCCTCCACCACAGAGACGTTCCCGCCGCCGAGCGCCGCGAGCCGCTCCTTCACCTTCTGAGCGTCCGTGGCGTTCAGCCCCGGCAGCTCCACCGACACCCAGTACGCATTCACGGTCGCGCTCTTGAACGCATCCACCTCGAACACCGGGTGATGCGGCCGCGGGAAGCCGAAGAAGATCGTCAACAGGCCCAGGAAAATGCCGACGGCGGTGAAGAGGATCGCGCACTCGAACGTGATCGGAATGTTCGCGGGCGGCGAGTGCGGGAGGCGGTTACCCACGTTGATCGGGAACAGCCACGCGTTGAAGAACACGATCATCAAGTAGCCCGTCGCCATGCCCGTCAGCGACGCACCGAGCGCCATGAACGGGACCTTGGAAGGCGGCAGCCCCATCGCCTCCTCCGCGCCGGTGATCGGATACGGAGAGTAGGTGTCGAGGTTGGTGAAGCCCTCTTTGCGGAGCGTGCGGCAGGCCTCGAGCAGCTTCTCCGAGTCGAAGAACTCCCCGAGGATCCAGGTGGACGCCTTGGAAGCGGCGGTTGCCATTTAGTGCGCCTCCGCGTGGGCAGCTTCGTGCCGCATCTCGTGGTTGAGCTCCTTCACTTCCGCCACGGCGACGGCCGGGAGGAACTTGAGGAAGAGCAGGAACAGAGTGCTGAACAGGC
>JBJMQN010000566.1:0-3646 GCA_045802665.1 Myxococcaceae bacterium
CTCTTCGGAGCTCAGCACCTCGCGCGCGGTTTTCCGCGACGGGATCTCGTACATCACATCGAGCATCGCCGACTCGAGGATCGATCGCAGACCGCGGGCTCCGGCCTTCCGGCGGATCGCCTCGGAGGCGATCGCCTTCATCGCGCCCTCGGTGAACTTCAGCGTCACCCCGTCGAGGTCGAAGAGCTTCCGGTACTGCTTCACCAGGGCGTTCTTCGGCGTGCTCAGGATGCTCATCAGGGCACCCTCGTCCAGCTCCTCGAGCGCGGTGACGATGGGGAGCCGGCCGATGAACTCGGGGATCATCCCGAACTTGAGCAGGTCCTCGGGCTCGACGTTCTTGAGCAGATCCGTGAGCGAGCGCTGCTTCTTCGTCTGGATGTCCGCGCCGAAGCCCATGGACTTGCCGCCCAGGCGCCGTTCGATCACCTGCTCGAGGCCGCCGAACGCGCCGCCGCAGATGAAGAGGATGTTCGTCGTGTCGACCTGCAGGAACTCCTGCTGCGGGTGCTTGCGGCCACCCTTCGGCGGCACGTTCGCAATCGTCCCTTCGATGATCTTGAGCAGCGCCTGCTGCACGCCTTCGCCGGAGACGTCGCGCGTGATCGACGGGTTCTCACTCTTGCGAGCGATCTTGTCGATCTCGTCGATGTACACGATGCCGCGCTGCGCGCGTTCGATGTCGTGATCCGCCGCCTGCAGCAGGTTCACGATGATGTTCTCCACGTCTTCACCGACGTAGCCCGCCTCGGTGAGGCAGGTCGCGTCCGCGATCGTGAAGGGCACATTCAGAATCCGCGCGAGCGTCTGCGCGAGCAGCGTCTTGCCGGAGCCCGTGGGCCCGAGCAGCAGAATGTTCGACTTCTGCAGCTCCACATCGTCCATCGCGACCTTGGACTCGATGCGCTTGTAGTGGTTGTGCACCGCGACCGAGAGCACCTTCTTCGCGCGCTCCTGGCCGATGACGTACTCGTCGAGGATGTTCTTGATCTCGGAGGGACGCGGGACGCGCAGCTTCGTGTCCTTGGTCTCCTCGCGATCGATCTCCTCCGCGATGATGTCGTTGCACAGCCCGATGCACTCGTCACAGATGTAGACGGTGGGGCCGGCGATGAGCTTCTTCACTTCCTTCTGGGACTTGCCGCAGAAGGAGCAGCACAGGGTCTGGTTGTCGCGCTTGTCTACGTTCTTTCCCGCCATGACTTCCTCTGACTCTGGTGCTGTGGAACCTTGAAAACGTTGCGCACGACCTTAACCACCGGCCCGCGGGCCCGTCCATTCACCGTCGCTACTTAACAGCGCGCTCCGACGATTGCTGGGAAGGTCGTCACAAGTTCCAAAAAGAAACGAGGGAACACAGCCGCTTGGGCCGGTTCCCTCGAATCGAATCAGCAGGCAGGCGGGCGTGGGCGGACTCACTCCCCCGTACCAGGGGGACGCCGTGGTGCCGGCTGCGCCGGCGTCGATCGGCTCAGCCCCCCGCACCAGGGGGACGCCGTGGAGCCGGCTGCGCCGGCGTCGATCGGCTCAGCCCCCCGTCGCTACGTCGCGGCGCGTTACATCGACAGGCCGCCGTCCACGTCGATGGTGCGGCCGTTGAAATAGTCGCACTCGAGCACGAAGCGGACCGCGAGCCAGATGTCCTCCGGCGCTCCAATGCGGCCCACCGGCACGCGCGTGACGAGCTCCTCGCGCGCCTTCTGGTTCATGCCCTTCGTCATCGGCGTCTCGATCATGCCCGGCGCAACCGCTCCGACGCGCACGCCGAACGGAGCGAACTCGCGCGCCCACGTGAGCGTGTTGGACGCGAGAGCTGCCTTCGCGGAGACGTAGTTGCTCTGCCCGCGGTTTCCGTGCCGGGCGATGGACGACATGTTCACCACGACGCCGGGGCGCGCCTCGGTCTCCACCATCTTCGCGACGACCTCGCGAACCATGAACGTCGCGCCGGAGAGGTTGACCGCAATGACCTTGTCCCAGTCCTCGCGCGAGAGCTTCAGCACCTTGCCGGTCGTGCGGTCCTTCTTCACGAGAAGCCCGTCGCGCAGGATGCCCGCGTTGTTCACGAGGCCGTTGAGCCCGCCCATCTGCGCGTGCGCCCACTCGACGAACGCGATGCAGTCCGCCTCGTTGGAGACGTCCAGCTTGCGGCGGTGAATCCCGGCAGGCACCCCGGCGAGGCCCTCGTCGTTCACATCTCCCACGGCGACCTGCGCGCCCGCCTCGTGAAGGCGCGTGGCGAAGTGCAGGCCCATCCCGGACGCGCCGCCGGTGACGATGATCTTCAAGCTCTTCAGTTGCATGCGTTTCTCCGGAACCAGTCCGCAATCGCGGGGTAGAGGTGGGTGGTGGCGCGGCTTCCGACGACCGCGCCGACGTGGCCTCCGGGAACCTGGAGGCTGTCCTTCGTCTTGCTGCTCGTGCACGCATTCAGAGCGAGCGCGGCGTCAGGAGGGCAGATGGTGTCGCGCTCGGCGGTGATGGTGAGGACCGGCGCGGTGATGGCGGAGAGCTGCACGCGCTTGCCGGCGACAGCGTGCTCGCCCTTGACGAGCAGGTTCTGCTGATAGAGGTCTTCGATGTACGTGCGGTACGCGGCGCCGGGGAACGGGATGTTGTCGGACGCCCAGCCATCGAGCGCCTCGAACTGCTCCCGGAACGCAGGATCCATCCCGCGGTCCATCAGCGAGACCATCTTGGACAGCTGCGTCGTGGGCCTGAGCATCGTGAAGCCGGACTGCATCTGCAGCGGCGAGACGTTGCCGGCGTCCGCGATCGCTCCGGCATCGAACCAGCGCGCGTCCGTCATCTCGCGCAGAAAGCCCGCCTTGCTGAAGTCGTACGGCCCCGCCAGGTTCACGAGCGAGGCGATGTCGTCGGGATTCAGCGCGCTGTAGATGCCGGACAGCGTGCCGCCCATGCAGTAGCCGAGGATGGAAACCTTCGGGCTCTGGGTGAGGCGTTTGACGCGACGAACCGCTCGGCCGAGGCGCGCGAGCACATCATCCCAGGTGAGGTAGCGGTCCTCGTCGTTGGGTGCGCCCCAGTCGAGACAGAACGTATCGAGACCGCTCTTGTTCAGCGCCGCCGCGAGTGACGCGCCTTCGCGCAGGTCCAGGACGTACCAGCGATTGATGAGTGACGGGACGAGGAGGATGGGCGCAGGCCGTGCCGCCTCCGTGGGTCTTTTCGCGCCACGGAAGCGGTACAGATTCGCAGTGCCATCCCGGAAGACGGTGTCCTTCGGGGTCACAGCGGTGCTCATGGGCTACGCCTTCGGGGTGAAGAAGTCCGCCGCCTTCTTGCTGCTCTCCAGCGACAGCTTGCGAAGCTCCTCGGACAGCTGCTGCGCGTAGTTGATCGAATCCTTCATCAGCCGAGCGCCGTCGTCGATCGCCTTGGTCGCCTGCGCGGTCGCCTGCAGCTGCATCTTCGAGAACTCCTCGAACATCTGATGCATGCGGGTGACCTGCTCGTTCATGAACTTCTGGTACTCGGCGGAAGGACCGAAATGCTGCGCCTGCGAAGGGGTGCTCTGGGTCTGCTGGGCCATGACTGCCTCCAAGGGGTTTGCGACGAGGACGAGAGGAATTCCCGCCATCAGTCGCGCCGCAAGGTAAACAGTCAGGCCGCCTTCGTCAACGAA